>NZ_JBFHFD010000122.1:0-16972 GCF_041583735.1 Novipirellula sp. | reverse complement strand
GGTGACGGTATCGTTTTCTTCGACCATCAACGTCGCACCGGTTGGCACCGGGTACGATTCGATTTCACGACCGCGATCGTCGACCAACGAGATTTCGCCATTTCGTGTCAACACGATGTTGCGACCTTCGGTGTTTCGAACCGCACGCATCCGGGTCAGACGAACGATACCAGACTTCTTGCTCTTGATATCGGACTCTTCCATCTGCTTGCTAACGCTACCACCGATGTGGAACGTACGCATGGTCAACTGGGTACCAGGCTCACCGATACTTTGTGCCGCGATGATCCCAACCGCCATCCCTTCTTCGACCATCGCACCGGTGGACATGTCCATCCCGTAACAACGACGACAAACTCCGAGCGGAGCATCACAGGTCATCGGTGTACGAACTTGAATCTTCTCGAGTCCCATCGCTTCGATGCGACGTGCGATCTCAGGCGTGATCATCTGGTTCTCAGCGACGATGACTTCATCCGTCACAGGATTCACAATCGATTGACGACTGATACGTCCGTTGATCGAGTCGACCAAACTGACTTCGACCTTCTCGCCACGGTAAACGACCCCCTTGGTGATTCCTTGGGTCGTACCACAGTCGTCCATCGTGATCACCACGTTCTGGGCGACGTCGGCAAGTTTACGAGTCAAGTAACCACTGTCGGCCGTCTTCAGTGCCGTATCGGCCAAGCCCTTACGTGCACCGTGCGTCGAACTGAAGTATTCCAGTACCGACAAGCCTTCCCGGAAGTTCGCCTTAATCGGAGTTTCGATGATCTCGCCGGTCGGCTTGGCCATCAAACCACGCATCCCCGCGAGTTGTCGAATTTGTTCGATACCACCACGAGCACCCGAGTGCGACATCAAGAAGACGGGATTCACGTACCATCCGCCTTCGCGAATGTCATTTTCCATCGCTTTCATCATGTCGGTGGTGATCGATTCACGAGCTTTGGTCCATTCATCGAGAACCTGGTTGTAACGCTCTTTCCCCGTCATCAATCCGCGGTCATAAGCCTTCTTGTGCTTCATCACCTCTTTTTCAGCATCTTTGATGAAGCTGAGCTTGGTGTCCGGAGTCACCAAGTCATCGGTCGCGAACGACAAACCACTTCGCGTCGATTCGCGGAAGCCCATCTGCATCATGTCGTCAAGCAAGTGAATGGTTGCACGACGACCGAGACGTTGGTAGCAGTCCGAAATAACCTTCGCCAAGTCGCCACTTCGCATTGGGAAGTTGTAGTAGTCCATCCCGTCAGGCAACATTTCGTTGAACCGCACACGACCGGGGGTGGTGTCGATGATCGCACCATATTTTCCTGAATCGTCCTTGGTTTTCAACTTCTGGAACTTGGGCAAACGCAGCTTGATCTTGGCATGCACATTGATGATGCCCTGAGCGGTTGCCAAGTCGACTTCGTCGTAACCCGAGAAAACCATGCCTTCACCCTTACGGTCAGGCTGTTCCATCGTCATGTAGTAACAACCCATCACGATGTCCTGCGACGGACTCATAATTGGCTTACCGTTGGACGGTGCAAAGACGTTATTGGTACTCATCATCAACGTATGAGCTTCGACTTGTGCCTCGATCGAAAGCGGCAAGTGAACCGCCATCTGGTCACCGTCAAAGTCAGCGTTGAAGCCTTTACAGACGAGTGGGTGCAAGTGGATCGCGTTGCCTTCGACCAAAGTTGGTTCGAACGCTTGGATCCCCATCCGGTGAAGTGTCGGTGCCCGGTTAAGCAGCACGGGGTGATTGCGAATCACTTGCTCGAGGATATCCCATACCTCTTCGTCTTTACGCTCAAGCATCTTCTTGGCGGACTTGATCGTGTCGGCGTGGCCGAGTTCTTTCAAGCGACGAATGATGAACGGTTGATACAGTTCGAGCGCGATTTTCTTAGGCAAACCACACTGGTGCAGCTTCAAACGAGGACCGACCACGATCACGCTACGCGCCGAGTAATCGACGCGTTTACCAAGCAAGTTTTCGCGGAAACGACCTTGCTTGCCCTTGATCATGTCGGTCAACGACTTCAGCGGTCGGTTGGACGAACCAAGCACAGGTCGCTTACAGCGATTGTTATCGAACAACGCATCGACCGATTGCTGCAACATTCGCTTTTCGTTGCGAATGATGACTTCAGGTGCGTTCAGATCGACAAGTTTACGCAAACGGTTGTTACGGTTGATAATACGGCGATACAGATCGTTCAAATCGCTGGTCGCGAAGTTACCGCTATCAAGCAACACCAAAGGACGCAAATCGGGCGGAATCACAGGGATCACGTCCAACACCATCCACTCGGGACGATTGTCGCTGTCACGGATCGACTCAACAATTTTCAGCCGGTTGATCAAATCTTTTTTCTTCTGCTTCGATCCGGTTTCTTGCAGATCGACACGAAGTTTCTCGGACAGCGTGACCAAGTCCAACTTGTTCAACAGTTTACGAACCGCTTCGGCGCCCATGTCGGCGTCGAAGGCATCGTTGCCCCACTGAGCACGCGCGGCACGGTATTCTTCTTCGGTCAACAATTGACGATCTTCGAGCTCGGTTTGGCCCGGGTCGATGACGACGTAATCTTGAAAGTAGATAACTTTTTCGAGCGAGCTGGTCTTCATGTCCAACAGGTTGCCCAAACGCGATGGCATCGCTTTGAAGAACCAAATGTGGACGACGGGAGCCGCCAATTCGATATGCCCCATTCGCTTTCGACGGACGCGGCTGTGGGTCACCTTGACTCCACAGCGGTCACAAATCATGCCCTTGTACTTCATTCCACGGTATTTACCGCAGGCACATTCCCAGTCCTTTTCAGGGCCGAAGATGCGTTCACAGAAAAGACCGTCTTTTTCTGGACGGTAGGTTCGGTAGTTAATCGTTTCGGGCTTCTTGACTTCGCCGAAGGACCAACTTTTGATGTCTTGGGGTCGCGCGAGCGAGATGCGTACCGAAGCGTAGTCGTTGATGCGATCGTAATTGCTAGTTTCGCTAATCGACATAAATCACAGGCCTTAGAAAGCAGGTTTTTAGGTGTCAGGGGGGGTAGCGACAATCGAATGGAAAGTCGCAAAGTCATGACCGCAGCGGTTCGCTGCGGTTTCAAAACGAGAGAGGACAAGGTTTTTGGAGCGGATCAGTAAGTCGCCCGCTCGCAAAAACCCAATACCTAATACCTCTCTTAAATCGGTCGCTTCTCAAGCTGCATGTTGAGTGCTAGGCCGCGGATCTCGTTCGTTAACACGTCGAAGCTCGCAGGCGTACCCGCTTCCAACGTGTTCTCGCCCTTGACCATCGATTCGTAAATCTTGGTACGGCCTTCGACGTCGTCGCTCTTCACGGTCAACAATTCCTGCAGAATGTAAGCGGCACCGTAAGCTTCGAGTGCCCAAACTTCCATTTCTCCGAAACGTTGGCCACCGAAACGTGCTTTACCACCAAGCGGTTGCTGTGTGATCAACGAATACGGTCCGGTGCTTCGTGCATGAACCTTGTCATCAACGAGGTGATGCAGTTTCAGCATGTAGATGTAACCGACGGTCGTTTCCTGTTCCATCGGAACTCCAGTGCGTCCATCGGTCAAACGAATCTTACCGTGCGCGGGAAGCCCCGCTTCGGCGAGACATTTGTTGATGTCCTCTTCGCTCGCACCGTCAAAAACAGGAGTCAATGCTTGGAAACCAAGCTTGGCACCGGCCCATCCAAGGTGTGTCTCGAGAATCTGCCCCACGTTCATACGGCTAGGAACGCCGAGCGGGTTGAGCATGATTTGAATCGGAGTTCCATCGGGCAAGAACGGCATGTCTTCGATCGGCAAAATCTTGGCGATCACACCCTTGTTACCGTGGCGTCCCGCCATCTTGTCACCGACGCTGATTACTCGCTTGGTGGCGATGTAGACCTTGACCATCTGCAGAACACCACTGCGTAGTTCGTCACCACGTTTCATGCTGTTTAATTTGCGGTCACGCACATCGATGGCAGCCTCAACATTCGCCCATTGCTGAGCATGAACGCTTTCGACTTCCTTCTTCTTCGCTTCGTCTTTGACTTGATCCAAGATGTGATCCAAGCGGAACGAGGTCGCACGTTCGGCCACAAATTTCGGATCTTGACCGTCCGCCAACGGAGTCCCTGTCGCATCTTTGAGCTTCACTCCCGCGACTTCTTCCATTTCGCGAACGAGCGATTCAAAGGTGCTAGCGACTTCGGTATTCCCTTCGCTCTCGACGGCCTTCAATTCCGCTTCGAAAACCTTTCGCTCATCTTCAGACAAACTCATACGACGCGAGAATTTCTGCGTATCAATCACGATCCCTTCGATGCCCGATGGGACTTCGAGCGAGTCGTTCTTGACGTCTTCACCCGCACGACCAAAGATCGCGTGCAACAGTTTTTCTTCCGGAGTCAACTCGGTCTTGCTCTTCGGACTTACTTTACCGACCAGGATATCGCCTGGTTTGACGTAAGTACCGACGTTGACAATCCCCGAGTCATCCAGGTTACGAAGCGCTTTTTCGGAGACGTTGGGAATATCGCGAGTGAACTCTTCACGCCCCAGCTTGGTTTCGCGAATTTCGACATCAAAATCTTCGATGTGAATCGAGGTGTACGTGTCATTGCGAACCAATTCTTCGCTAATGATGATCGCGTCTTCGTAGTTGAATCCATCGAACGACATAAAGCCGACCAAGACATTTCGTCCCAGAGCCAATTCGCCGTTTCGCGTCGCGGCACCGTCAGCAATGATTTGGTTTTGCTCGACCTTGTCACCGATGCTAACGATCGGCTTTTGGTTCAAACAGGTACGTTCATTTAGGCCCTGATATTTCTTCAGGTCGTAGTGATCGCTGCCAATCTCGATTCGGGTCGAATCCGCATAGGTGACTTTGCCCGCACGACGTGCCCGCACGACCATCGCACTGTTGCGTGCGACCTCTCGTTCGACACCGGTACCGACGATCGGTGGCTCTGCAACCAGCAACGGCACCGCTTGCCGCTGCATGTTCGACCCCATCAACGCACGGTTTGCATCATCATGCTCGAGGAACGGGATCAAACCGGCCGAAACACCCACCATTTGGCTCGGTGCAACGTCCATGTAATCGACTTGCTCGGGCTGCACGATTTCGAAGTCGCTACGGAAACGAGCGATCATGTTGGGCCCGGGAACGAGCGCGCCATCGATGATCTCGGTATCCGCCGGTGCGACGTACGATTCACTCTCTTCGTCCGCTCGCAACCACACGACTTGATCAATCACCTTGCCTTCTTTGATCAACCGATATGGCGTGACCAGGAAGCCATAGCTGTCCACACCCGCGTAAATCGCGAGCGAGCTAATCAAACCAATGTTCGTACCTTCAGGTGTCTCAATCGGGCAAATACGACCGTAGTGAGAAATATGAACGTCACGAACTTCGAAGCCCGCACGTTTACGGTTCAAACCACCTGGGCCGAGTGCCGACAAACGACGCTCGTGCGCCAATTGGCTCAACGGGTTCGTCTGGTCAACCACCTGTGAAAGCTCACCACGACCGAAGAAATAATCGATCGCCGCGGAAACACTTTTCGGATTGATCAACGAACGAGGCGACATGTCTTGAGCATCTTTGATACTCATTCGCTCTTGAACGGTACGACGCAGCTTCAAGAAGCCCTTACGGAGCTCTTCGCTCGCCAATTCGTCGATCGTTCGCAGACGACGATTGCCGAGGTGGTCAATATCGTCGATTTCCGCGCCGCTGTCAGGATCGAACAGATTGATCAAGTACTTGATCGCCGCGATCATATCGTCGGGGCGAAGCGTCATGATGTCTTCATCGACGCCGAGCTGAAGCTTGCGGTTCAAACGGAAACGCCCAACCTTGCCCAAACGATATCGATTCTCGTCAAAGAATTTTTCCTGGAACAAGGTGCGAGCCTTTTCCAGCTGCGGCGGATTCCCCGGGCGAAGCCGTTGATAAATACGAAGCAACGCTTCTTCGTGGCTCGCCGTATTATCTTCCATCAAGGTATTGAAAATCAAAGGAATCTTGGGCGATTCCATGCACTCAATGCTGGTAACGCCAGCGGTGCAGATCGTCTCGGCAACTTCCTTGGTGACCTTGTGCCCGGCTTCGACGATAATTTCGCCTGCGCGATCCGAATCGCTGGGGTAAATCACGTCATCGACGGCGATCTTGCCTTCGATCTTCGCGGCACTCTTGCCACCGCTAATCTTGTACTCGCTCGTTTCGTAGAACGCCGCCAACAAATCAGCGTCGGTCGAGTAGCGGGGATCCATTGCACGCAGCAAAGTGGTCGCTGCAAATTTACCACTCTGGTCAATACGAACCGTCAGCGCGTCCTTCTTGGTCACGTTAACTTCGATCCACGAACCACGTTCGGGAATCACACGACAGCTTGGCAATTTGCGATCGGTCGTCGTGTCTTGCTCGAGCACGAAGTCGACACCGGGGCTACGGTGCAACTGCGAAACAACGACACGCTCGGCACCGTTAATGATGAATTCGCCACCGCCCATCATGATCGGCAGGTCGCCCAGATAGACCTCTTCTTCCACAGGCTCTTCGCGATTCAGACGCAACCAAATTCGCAGTGGTCGACCGTAAGTCAGACGAAGTTGGCGACATTCCTGACTGGTATAGCGTGGTTTGCCCAGTTCATAGTAAAGATATTCCAGCGTGATGTTGCCGTCATAACTTGAGATAGGAAAGATCTCGCGCAACACACTTTCCAGGCCTTCATCTTCCCGGTTCAGTGGCTCACGATCCTCTTGCAGAAACGCCGCATAAGACACGGTCTGCAGGGCGGTGAGGTCAGGTAGTTCAAAAGTGGAAAGTCCAGTTCCAAAGTGTCGAACGCTAGTAGGTTCGAGGCGACGCATGGTCGTAGTTGCCATCTTCGGTGAAAGCTCCTTAGGAGGCCAATATTTGGCGGGCGCGAGTGAGGTAGCAGAGGCGCTTTTCAATCAAACGGTTCGATTGAACTGAACAAACGATCGTGGTGCCAAGCGAATGCTTCGGGGTAACGAGAGCTGGAACAGTTGCAAAAGGCGACTGCCGGTGTGTATCAGCACGTTTAGCGCAAACCATCAGCCCGAGAAAACATCGAGGATGGATGAAGAGAATTCGCCGTCTCTGTGGGCCAACATTCCCAGAAAAACGGTCAAGCGGAAAGATTTGGACGCAAAACGCAACAATTACACCGGTGATCACCCTCAAACCCTAACAGATCGCCCAAAATCCGAAAAGGGCAAGTCGGTCTTTTTGGCCCGAATAATGCTACGCACGCCTGCCCCGCCCTCGGCCAACCCGAATAATGCCGCTAAACCGTTGCGGAGCATTGGTTTGTGACGATTTGGCAAAGTTGGTCGAGCCGAAGCACTCCGGATCGTGTGGCGACAAAAATCACCGCTTTGGGTTTGTGAAATCGGCAAGAAAAAGCGGTCAAGGACTCTTTTGTTCCGATTGGATCGATCGCGGCCCCGTTCTGCGGCCCATCCGCTTCGGCAGCGCGGGGTTTCCCGCTAGAATCGTCGGCGAGAATCAAAATCCCCCTCCCCTTCTGTCTTCGTGACGCTTTAACAAGAAACATTTGCCGTGAACGTATCTGAATTCCTGGAAAAGAATTTTCTCCATTTCAATGCTCGCGAAACCTTGAGTGCCGCAAAAAGCTATCGCGAATTTGTCGCTACGGAAAATGGCGGCAAGATGATGGTGACGCTCGCCGGGGCGATGAGCACCGGCGAGCTCGGAATTTCACTCGCCGAGATGATCCGCCAAGGCAAGGTGCATGCAATCACCTGTACCGCTGCGAATCTCGAAGAAGACATTTTTAACCTTGTCGCCCATGATGAATACCGCATCATCGAAGATTGGCGAGCCCTTTCGGTCGAAGACGAAGTCAAATTGCGTGACGAAGGGTTCAACCGCGTCACCGACACCTGTATTCCCGAAACGGTAATGCGTCACATCGAGAGCAAATTGCTGGTGATGTGGCAGGCAGCCGCTGAGAAAAAGGAGATGCGAATGCCGGCTCAATTCATGTTCGACCTGCTGGACGACGAGGATTTGGTTCAGCACTACCAGATCCCACGCGAAAACAGCTGGCTTGCGGCCGCCAAAGACGCGGGAATTCCCGTGTTCGTTCCCGGGCTCGAAGATTCGACGCTGGGCAATATCTACGCCGCTCGCGTGTACGAAGGCAAAGTAGCAAACCATCAAGCGATCGCGTCGGGCACGATGCAGATGGAAAAACTGATCCATTGGTACAGCGAAACCTCCAAACACAGCCCGATTGGGTTCTTTCAAGTCGGGGGCGGCATCGCAGGCGACTTCCCGATCTGTGTGGTGCCGCTGATGATCCAGGATCTCAAGCTGGACATCCCATTGTGGGCCTATTTCTGTCAAATCAGTGACGCGGTCACCAGTTTTGGTGGCTACAGCGGCGCCGTGCCCAACGAAAAGATCACTTGGTGCAAACTCGAGCCTGAAGCGCCGAAGTTCATGGTACAAAGCGATGCATCCATCGTCGCCCCGCTCGTGTTTGCCTACGTTTTAGAGTGGTAACGGGGCTTCATTTGAGCCGCGTGGTCTAAATTGACCGTTTTACTCGCGGCGATGCACCACGCGATCCAAGTCGCCGGGCTACAATGATGGCCTCTCGCTCCCCCGCTCAACCGCGTCGGTGCGAGTGTCGCCAAACGAGTTTGCAGAACGACGCTGGTGATAACCAACACCTGCACTCCGCAAACCGCTTGCGCGGTCCCACCTTCATTTCCTTCCTGGCATTGAGAAAAGTGATTCCATGAACCCACCCTTGCACTTCCATCGTCGACAGCTACTTGCGGGATCGATCGCAGGCGCCGCCGCAGTCGCAACATCGAGTCCCTTGTTGGCATTATCCGCGAACGACCGAATGAAGGTCGCGTTTGTCGGCGTCGGCGGTCGTGGGGGTGCCAATCTTTCCGCGATTTCGTCAAGTGGGGCGGTGGATGTTGTCGGGCTGTGTGATGTCGATTCCAGGTTCGTGGATCATGCCGCCACACAATTTACCGCGGCGAAAAAGTTCTCGGATTTCCGCAAGATGTACGACGCGATCGGAAACGACATTGACGCGGTGGTTGTCAGCACGACCGAACACACGCATGCCTATGCCACGATGCCAGCACTGCAACTGGGCAAACATGTTTACTGCGAAAAGCCGCTCGCTTACAACGTTTACGAAACCCGTCGTATTGCAGAAGCCGCAGCCAAAGCGGGCGTCGTCACTCAGATGGGAACGCAAATCCATGCATCGGGGAACTATCGCCGCGTCGTTGAATTGATTCAGAGCGGTGCGATCGGCGACGTCAGCGAAGCTCATGTCTGGGTATCCCGAGCGTGGGGCTACCAATCCGAAGCGGACGCAGCAAAACACCGCGATCGCTTGTTCGTGGACAGCCGTCCTCGAGGTGCGATGAAACCGCCCGCTCATCTGGACTGGGACCTGTGGCTTGGACCGGCACCGAAACGCCCCTTCCACGAGGTCTATTTCCCCGGACCAAACTGGTATCGGTGGTGGGATTTTGGCAACGGCACAATGTCCGACCTTGGTTCGCACTGGAACGATCTTCCCTTCTGGGCCCTCCAATTGGACGCGCCGCAGACCGTCGAGTCGTTTGGGCTTCCGCCGCATCCGGAAATCGCACCGGCATCGATGACGGCAGTTTACCAATATGGATCGCGAGGCAAATTGCCGCCGGTCACGTTGAGTTGGTACCAGGGAACTCATAAGCCCGAACTGTGGACACAGAAAGCCATTCCGCAATGGGACAGCGGTGTTTTGTTTGTCGGCAGCAAAGGGATGTTGTTGTCCGATTATGGAAAGCACGTCCTGTTGCCTGAGTCGGACTTTGCCGAATTCAAACGCCCTGAACCGTTTATCGCTGATTCGCCGGGTCATCACCAAGAGTGGTTGCAGGCGTGTCGCGGCGAAGGCGAAACCGGCAGCCCGTTTGCCAGCTACGCCGGCCCGTTGACCGAAGCCAACCATCTCGGCAATGTGGCCTATCGCCTGGGCAAAAAAATCACTTGGAATCGCGAGACAATGGAGTGCGTCGGATGCCCTGAAGCCGAGCCTTTGCTTCGTCGCCAGCCACGTGCCGGTTGGTCGCTGGGATAATCCACGAACTCCTCCCCCCTTTCGATGCACTCACAAAACCGCTCGATGAATATTCTCAACCATGCTCGCAGCTTGGCAGACGGACTTGCCAAGAACGAAAAGCGAATTGTATTTGCCGAAAGCTGTACTGCGGGGCTGGTCTCTGCGACGCTAGCATCGGTACCGGGAATATCAAACTGGCTGTGCGGTTCCGCGGTGGTGTATCGCGAGCAAACCAAGACGCAGTGGTTAAACATTGCTGCGAGTTTGATCGAAAAACACACGGCGGTCAGTGCGTTAGTGACGATGGAGTTGGCCAAGAACGTGCTGGAGCAAACTCCCGAAGCCGACTTGGCCGTTGCGGTAACAGGACACCTCGGGCCTGACGCGCCGGCGGAGCTCGATGGCATCATTTACGTCGGTGTGCTGTGGCGAGGCCAACGAATCGCCGATGCGGCAGTTCGCGCCGTGCGGCTGGCGGCTTCAGAGCGGGTCGAGCGACAACAGGAAGCAGCGGGCATTGTTTTGAGCGACGCTAGCGAAAGTTTGTCCGCGAAATATTCGCCCCGTCTGCGGTAAACCCCGTTGCGACCGCTGTGTATCGATCGTGCAGCGGCGTTCGCAACCAACAGATTAGCCGGTGTTCATGCTAGCCGGTGTTCATACCGACTTGCAGTCCATCGGGGGCAAAAATACTGCGTCCCCCATCCACGGGTAAACAGACGCCGGTGACAAAGTCGTTTTCACATAAAAACTGGACGGCATGAGCGATGTTCTCAGGCGTACCGATCTTGCCGACCAAGGTGCTCGCCGCGAGCGATTGCAGATGCGATTCGCTGACGTCCTGCGAAAGCAGCACGGGCCCCGGCTGGATGCAGTTCACACGCACGCGTCGATTGCGATGCCCTAGCTCGACCGCCAGCGAACGGGTCATCACCTCGATCGATCCTTTGCTGGGGAAATAGGCAGCGTGATCGAGGTACGGCCGCACGGTAGCCCAATCACCAATGTTCACGATCGATCCGCCGGAGGGCTGCGTCACCATTTTCAACCCCGCCGCTCGGGCACACAAGAAGGACCCCAGAGCATTGATTTCGAAATAGCGTCGCACTTCGTCGGAAGTCACGTTTTCTAATCGTGTCGGCTGCCAAATCGCAGCCGAATTGACCAACACATCGATGCGACCGAATCGCGAATGCGTTTCTTCGACAATGCGATCGGCCACCCCATCGTGCTGCAGCCCCCCACAGGTCACGATCGCTTCGCTGCCGAAACGCCGCGTGATTTCCGCAGCCGCTTGCGAGGCCTCGTCCGTGCTGGTGTTTGCATGCAGCGCGATACGGCATCCCTGCTCGGCCAACGCCATCGCGATCGCACGACCGACTCGCGGTGCACCGCTGCCGGTAACCAAGGCGACTGGATTGGGACAGTCAAAAACGCGGGCATATGCCGGGGATGGCCGCGGCACGGCGGTGGGCTCAGGAAATGACATGCTGGTTTTTAAGTGACGAAGTGCGTTTTGGCGGCTCGCAAACCTCGCAGGTGATCTCGATCCAGCAGCAAGAACGGATCCACGAGCGGACGCCATGATTCACCACGCTGGGTGATCTGGGATTCGCTGACCGGTCCGAGCTTGTCTGCAGCGAGTGCAAGATAAGGAATACGTTCGGGTAAGATATCCATGATCCGGCACAGCGTGGAGTCGACGGCGGTTAAATTTTGGCCGACCAACACCAACCCCATCGACTTTTTCGTCCCCAGAATGGGGCCATCGCCTTCCATACAATCAATCCCATCGACGATCGTTATCGTTCGGCCGACCGAGGAATTAATGTCGAACACGGTTTGCGGAATGCCATTGAAATGCAACACATTTTTGGGCCATCCGTATTTGCATCCCGGGATCACGCCGTACAGATTTTTCATCGCGCCGGTCATTCCCATCCAATGATGCGTTTTCATCTTTGGCATACTGACGACCAAGTCCGCTTCGATCACCGCTTGTGGGAAATAGAATTGTTTCAGTGCGCAGGCGCGGCCCACGTTTCCCACCGCACGGACCTGTTGGTAATTCAGATCGGCAAAGGAAAGTTTGGCATCCTGCAGTGCTTCGATCACACCGGAATCGAGCAATGCCTGCTCGGTATCACGAACGTGCCCGGGACCTTCGCCGACCGTCACTTCGGCATTCCAGCCACGAAACACCTCCGCAGCGGCCTGGATCATCGCCGGGTGCGTCGTCATGTGGGGCGCAAGCCGTGATGGTTCGACCAGGTTGGGTTTCAGCAAAACTCGTTTTCCCGTGATCCAGGTGGGATCAAATTCGCAAGCGATCAAACCCTCGCGAATCGTGCGTACAAGCTCGCCATCGTATTTTTGATTTCTCGCAATAAACACCGACGAATTCGGTCGCGATTGGCGGTTCCAGTACGCCACGCCCGCAGCCCCCGCGGCCACGACGGCTCCCGAGACGAGAAAACCGCGACGGTCCTGCTGTGGCGTCGGGTCGATCGGATCATTGGATTGACTCATTTGCCGGTCCCTTCCGTAGGTCGAACAACTTGCAGCGGTGGCAAGTCGAGCAGCGGTGATTCGCGAAACCGCGCCGCCAACATCATTTGATTTTGCCGATGAGGGTTCTCGCCCATCACTTGCAATCGCTCGATCGCCGAACGAAGCGGCCAGTCGAACTCCAATTCAAAACCGTTTTCTGAATCCCAGGCTGCCGACACCAATGCATGAATGGTCCAGGCAAGTGACGTGGCGGCAATCGGACGATTGAGTTCTTGTTGCAAGTAACGCACCGTTGCGGCAAGCCCATCGGGAACAGGCGTGATACGGTGCAGGGCAACGACACACATCGCACTGGGCAGCACATGCGGACGCAATACTTGACCAAGCACAAACGTGTTTCCATAGTTTGCACCACCGCTGGGCAATTGACGATCCAACAGCAACTTTGTCGCTTCGATCGCGCGTGGATGATTTGCGCGGTCACAATGTCGCATCGCGAGCACCGCCATCGCAGTCGGTTCGATCCAAGAATGGGTTCCTAGAACCCAAGGCCAACCGACCAATTCGGTGTCATGACCAATGATTTCATTGCGAGCGATTTTTTCGCCGCCACAATTCAGGAGATAATCCAACCCTTTTTCGTAGCCATCGCGGCACCACGACTTTGCTCGTTCAGGCCATTGTTTCTCAAAATGCCGCCACGCGATACAGGCAAGCGAGGTGGGCCAAAACGGTCCTTTGTCATCAAGCCATACCGCAACAGAACCGTCACCGAGTTGCGAATCCAATAGCCGTCGACATGCCGTTGCCGCTGCCGCAGGACGCCGATAGGCACATGCCGCCAGGGCCGCAAACGCAACGGACTCGGCCGACGGAGGATCTCCAGGAACATAACCCACAATCGGCTGCGCATCCAAACGCTTGGTTTGCTGCTCGATCCACTGGGCTGTTCTTACGGGGGCCGTGCTTACGCGGGCCGTGTTCACTTCCATGTCGCCGCCATTGGAGTCATTGGGGTTAAGCCGATTGCGGTTGATCTTGATCACGCCGGACTGCTGCTTTGCGCAGAACCGCAGATCGCGTTCGCGTTCGCATCACAGGACGCTAAATGCGGCGTTCAGCCTCGGAGGGCTGGCACTCGCCTTTCGCAATCCTACGAGTCGAGCGATAGCATGACAATACGAACGTCCGTGACGTGGCATGCTACGTGACACCTGTGAGCGTCATCCTCTAAAAAAGACGAGGAAAAGCGTTATAGATACTTTGCTAGCGGTCCGCCGCGTGCCGCCCGCGCATCGACTTTGGCGGTGGTTTTGGGATCTTCGATCAGCGGCGGTGCATGCGACGGCTTGACGCGGGCATCGATAATCAGCGGCCCACTACAGCCCCAGTGTTTGTCGATCAGCGATGGCTGCACGCCGGCAACATCCACGGCGGGATTGCTGCGGGTAAAGGTGGTCCACAACCAATTTGAAAGCGATGCGGCGGCAAACGCACTGTCATCCACCAAAGTAAGGATCATCACCCCGGCGAGACAATCGCGTTGCCGGTCCTTCCATTGCCCCATCGCCTCGGCCAGCCGATCAACCTCGCTTGATTTTCCATCGCTTGATTTTCCATCGCTCGAGTACTGCGGCGACTCGATTGCAAACACACCTGGCATCACGCGGCGTGGTTGCGAAAACGGTTCCGGCAATGAAACGTCGTTTGGCCACTCACTTGCTAATTCGCGAACCGGATCGCCCGAAGCAGCGACGACCAACTTCGAACCGCGATTGAGCCCGCTGCCGCTGTAGTCAAGCGTGTCGATTGTCGTTCGCGTATGAAAATGCAAATCGCGTCGCCAATCCACGCGTTTGAGGAGATGTTGGAAAAACGGTTCGATGTGGTGAATGTCAAGTTGGCCCGAAGGGTCGTCGGTGATCCACAGGTACTTGGCAAGCGAGAGCTGTCCGTTGCCGAGGATCGCGTTGGCTTGAGTCAGCAATTCCTGAGGCTCTTGGCGTTCCAGATACGGCATATAGCGTTCGCTGCCGATCGCTAACAGCAACGGGTGCACACCTGCGGCATCCACGGCATGCACCGCTTTGACACCGGGGATCACGGTTGGAATGATTGGGTCGGTCAATTCATGAATCAATTGGCCAAACGTGGTGTCTTCCTGAGGTGGTCGACCGACGACGGTAAACGGCCAAATCGCACCATCGCGGTGCCACACGTGCTCGACGTGCATCAGCGGGAAAGGATGTTCCAAGCTGTAGTAACCGAGATGGTCCCCGAAAGGGCCTTCAGGTTTCGTCCGCGCCGGATCAATGGTCCCCACGATGGCAAAATCGGCATCGGCATAGACCGGCGCATGATTGCCTCGCACCATTGCGATGCGTCGCCCCGACAGCGCACCGGCAAAGATCAATTCGCTCAATCCTTCGGGCAACGGCATCACCGCGGCAAGCGTCATCGCCGGCGAACCGCCCACAGTGATTGCGACACGCAGCGGCTCGTTGCGATCGAGTGCCGCACGATGATGGACACCGATGCCTCGATGAATCTGATAATGCAACCCAATCTCTCGATCCGCTTGGTACTCATTTCCCGAAATCTGGATCCGGTACATGCCTAGATTGACTTTCATCAGATCTTGGGGTGCGGCCGGATCCTCACTCAGCACTTGCGGCAACGTGACAAAGGCCCCTCCGTCATCGGGCCAGCACTTCAATTGCGGCAACTGCGAAACACGGCACTGATTCGCCATCACCGCGCCGCGGGAGACCGACTTTGGCAAGGTATGCAGCGCGGTCCAGGGAACCCCCGCGTAACGCAGCGGTCGCTTGGGAAGTGCCGACGGATCCAATTTCAGTTCGATCAGCCGGCGAACCGATTCGAGCGTGTCTCGAAACAGATAGCGAGCCTGTTCCAGCGTCCCGAACAAATTGGACGCCATGGGGAACCGTGACCCCACCACATTGGAAAACAGGATGCCAGGTCCTCCGCGAGCGTAAACACGTCGCTGTATCTCTGCCATCTCCAAATCAGGATCGACCGGATCGGTGACCTCGATCAAACGTCCGTCTTGGCGTAAATCCTCGACAACATCTTGAGTGCTACGGTGCTTCACAATCAGCTTTCAAATCGAGCAGGAGGGAATCTGCGGTAGTTGTAGAACAAAGGCCCAAGCGAGCAACCGCCCCCGCAGCAGCGACGGGTCTACGATGATCAGAGGGTCTGCGAGGATGACGGGCTCCCCAAGATGATGGCCCCCCCAAAGATTACTGGCTAGCTAGGATAACCGGCGAGATGTCTTTAGACTAACAGCGGTCGATCACGAATCATGCTCGACCGCCACCGCAGCGGTCACACGGAAAGTGCCTGCGTCCCATTGCCCTACAAACCCCTGAAAACCGATGCTTGAAAGTCTTCCGCTTCCCTCGCCCGATGTCAGCCGACTCACCGATGCATCTGATGCGTCCACCGACGTGTTGATTGTAGGAATTTCGGATAAGCAGCAGGATTCGGCCACCTTGACTCGACTGAACGAAGCGGGCGACGGCTGGATCGATCGGCTGCGCAAACGGGGTACGATTTCATGTAAACGAGGCAAAATCAACAAATTGGTTCCGGCCAGCAACGATGGCCCCCCGGTTGTGCTACTTGTTGGCACCGGCGACGACGCTCGCAGCAATCGCGTGGATGCATTTGAGATCGCCGCGATTGCGATTCGGTCGATCACCAACAACTCGCTGGACCGAGTTGATATTGCGTTGGGTGAGTGTTTTGATGCATCGACCCATGATGCGATTGTGGCTGGAGCGATTTGTGCCTGTGAAAACCTAGCGATTTATCAAACGGATCCGAGCACGCATGTGCCTGCTGCGATTCGGTTCTCGGGCATTTCGCAAGAAGCGATCGAACGAGGTAAGATCATCGGCCACGCGATCAACCAAACTCGTCGGTTGGTGAACGAACCTGCCGGGGTGATTTATCCCGAAACCTTTGCTGCGCAAGCGAGCCATGTTGCCAAGGCGTCCGGGTTGAGCATCGAAGTCTGGGATGAAACAAAACTCGAAGCCGAAAATTGCCGCGCGATCCTTGCCGTCGGTGCGGGTTCGGCTCGCCCTCCACGAATTGTAATCCTTCGCCATCAAGGGGGGGGTGATGAAGCTCCGGTTGCCATCGTGGGTAAAGGGGTCACGTTTGATAGTGGCGGTTTGTCGATCAAACCCAGCGACGGCATGGTCGACATGAAATGCGACATGGCCGGCGCCGCGACGGTGCTTGGCGTGATGCAAGCGGTCGCTCAGCTCGGAG
>NZ_JBFHFD010000121.1:0-17004 GCF_041583735.1 Novipirellula sp. | reverse complement strand
TTGGGAAGGATCGCGGGGCGATCGCGAGCCGATTTTGCGGCAATGCGCAGCTGCCGTTCGTTTGCGGTTCCGCATCAAAGTGTTAGGATTGTGAACATGCGTTCCTCATGTCGCATCCTGGTTGGGTTCGGTTCTCGACGGACGGGGCGACGATTCTTAGTGGAATGAAATGATGACCAAGGACGCTTCTGCATTGGATGCCATAGCTGCGGACACGATGACTCCGGTTCACCAAGTTTTGCAGGACGTCTGGGGATACGATTCGTTTCGGCCGCTCCAAGAAGCTTCGATCCGCAGCGTGTTGGATCGCCGAGATAGCTTGACGGTGCTGCCGACCGGGGGCGGGAAATCGCTTTGTTTCCAGGCGCCGGCGCTCTGTATGGATGGCATGGCGGTGGTCGTTTCACCGTTGATTTCGTTGATGAAGGACCAGGTCGATTCGCTCCGCGCCTGTGGTGTCGAGGCCGCATTCATCAATAGCTCGTTGACGGAGGCTGAGAAACGGCAGGTCGCCGAGCAAATCCGAGCGGGCAAAACCAAACTGTTGTATGTCGCTCCGGAACGCTTATTGTCCAGCCGGATGCTGCAGTTTTTGCACCAGACACCGATCTCGTTTTTCGCGATCGACGAAGCTCACTGTATCAGCAATTGGGGGCATGATTTTCGTCCCGAATATCGCGGGCTGCGGGTTTTAAAAGAGCAATTCCCTGCGGCCGCCGTGCATGCGTATACCGCGACCGCGTCGCAGCCGGTGCGGGATGATATCGTCGGCCAACTGGGGCTTCAGAAGGCAGAAGTGTTGGTTGGCGATTTTGATCGTCCCAATTTGACCTACCGCATGCTGCGGGCGAACGGCCGATTGCAACAAGTCGTTGACGTGATCGGGCGGCATCGCGGCGAATCGGGGATTGTGTATTGCATTAGTCGCAAAGAAGTCGAACGGACCGCGGCGGCGCTAAATCAATTGGGGACCGTTGCCCTGCCCTATCACGCCGGAATGAGTGACGAGGATCGAAAGCAAAGCCAAGACGCATTTATCAAAGAGACGTGCGATGTGATCGTCGCCACCGTCGCCTTTGGAATGGGAATTGATAAGTCGAACGTGCGGTTTGTGGTCCATGCCGGGATGCCAAAATCGATCGAGCACTACCAACAGGAAAGTGGACGTGCGGGGCGTGATGGGTTGGAATCCGAATGCGTGCTGATCTATTCCGGTGGTGACGTTGTCACATGGAAAAAAATAATGCAGGGCGACTCGCAAGCGACCGGCGGCGGTGCGCTGCAATCGCTCGAAGCGATCAATCAGCTGTGCGGCAGTCCCGTGTGCCGACACAAGGCTTTGGTTGAATATTTTGGCCAACCCTACACCCATGAAAATTGTGGGGCCTGTGATTTTTGTCTCGATGAAATCGAATTGGTCGATGACCCGATTACGTTGAGCCAGAAGATCTTGTCGTGTGTTTTGCGAGTGCAAGAGCGATTCGGAGCGTCGCACGTTGCCAAGGTGCTCGTCGGATCAACGGAACAGCGGATCGTCCAACTCGGGCACGACAATCTGAGCACCCATGGTTTGTTAACCGACGACGGATTAAATGCGGTGCGGATGTGGATTGATCAATTGGTCCAGCAATCGTATTTGCAGCGTACCGGTGAGTACCAGATTCTATCGCTTTCTGAATCGGGACGCCGGTTGCTTCACCGCGATGGGAATCCACGACTAAGTGTCCCTGGCAAAAAAGCACGCTCGCGAAGCCGAGCGGTATCGGTCGATTCGTGGGACGGTGTGGATCGCGGATTATTTGAAGCGTTGCGGAGCAAGCGAAGTGCGATCGCATCGGAGAAGAACGTACCGGCCTATATCGTCTTCGGCGATGCCACGCTGCGTGAACTCGCTCGTGTTCGTCCGGCAACGCTCGAGGCGTTCGGCAAGATCAAAGGAGTCGGCGATCGGAAATTGGCCGATTTTGGCGAAACGTTTCTCGAGCCGATTCGCACTTATTGTGAAACGCACAATCTCGAAACCAATGTGAAAACGGTACCCGCGCCAGCTGCAACCGCGGCTGCGCCGCGAGCGGTCCTGCCCAACGCCAATTCGATGGCCGCGTTTGACAATTTCCGTCGGGGCGAATCGATCGAAGAAGTCGCTGAGAAATTGGGGCGAGCGGTCTCGACCGTCGTCGGTTACCTGCAGGATTTTTTGCGTCAAGAAAAAATCACCGATCCGTCGCCCTGGGTGGACGATCAGACTCGTGATTCCATTCTCGGCAATCTGCATTTGGTGGAAGAAGGGCGGATCAAGCCGATGCATGAATTTTTTGAAGGCAAGATCTCCTACGAAGCGATCCGTGTTGTCTTGACATGCCATCAAAATGTGGAAACACCCGCCGCATCCGAAGCCCACTGACGTTACCTCGTCGGCGTTTATTCGCGTCGCTGAAGTCGCAATTGGTTGCGTCCGTCGTACGTCAGCAGCAATGCTCCGTCGGCGGCGAATTGATCAAAGATCGTGGCGAAATACCCCTGCTCGCCGGGCCATGGAAAGGCAAAGATCACATCGAATTCGTCGATCGATTTCCCTAACGCTGCGTAGGCACTCGGGCTGTCGATATCGACATTTTCAAAGTCTTGGATCACGGACTCGATCACCGAACGATCATCGGGCAAAAAACTGCCCTCGACAAATTCGGCGTCGATGTCAAAGTCTTCGGCGAGCAGGCGAGATTGATCGATCAAGTCACGCTCGACCTCGATTCCGACCGCGTTCATGCCTTCGATCGCCGCTAACATCGTGACAACGCCAAAACCGCTGCCCCATTCCAGAAATGAATCGCCGCAAGCGATGCGGTTTTCGACTAACCACCCAATCGCCGCGCCGACCAATTCGAAATCGGAAACGACAAAGTTGTGAATCGTGTCGCGGCGATTTTTGGTAAACGCATCCACTCGCTCGTTCGCTTCTTCGATTAATTCGAGATGTTCGTCTGGATGCGACGCGCCGTCGAAGCTAGGCAGGGGAACGTTCTTTAGCATGCGGATCAAATCGGTTTTTTTAGGAAGATAACTTTCCCTCTGACCGCATTATCGTTACGGACTCGGGATGTCAATCAAATAAGATCGGTTGCCCAGGATCGTAATCTTTGCCGCTGCGAATATCGATTGCACGTGTGTCGGAAAAAGAGTGTCGGAAAATGAAAGGTTGGGGTGTCACACACGTTACGGTGAATGAAATCGCGCTGCGATTCATCGCCGAGGATTCCAAATAGAAGATGTAATATGCATTCCGACAAAATTGGCAAGCTGTTATTCTTTTCGCCGCCAGCGTGACGCCACCAATAAGACTACGAAAACACGCTGCGTTCGGCTCGCAAACGCAGCGTGTATGGGATGTCATGTTGTTATCTCGGTGGACCGGCTAGAAGTCGCTCGAGACGACTTCTTTGCCAGCACGCGTTCCCAACGCACCCCACAAACCATAAGGGCTCTTGGACCCCGGCAGCGTGGAAGGAGGGCCAGCGTTTCCTTCGATGTTGCTGACCATGCGAGTCGATTGACTGCCAGCTTCGATCGAATCGGTGATGAATTTGACCGATCCATCGCCCATCAAGACGTGGCAACCACCTTGGTGTCGGCTGCCAGCGGGCATCAATCCATAGTTCTTGTCAGGGGTCGCCGAGGACGTTAGCGTGCCCGAGGTGTCGATGATCCCTTCGCTTGTTGAACACGCTGCCGAGTTCGGTGGCGAGATCGTTTGCATCGTCGAGTAGACGGGGTTGCCATCGGCCCAGCGAAAGCCGCGACCGAACGCCGCGTTGCCGCCATCGAGAATGGTGGCGGTTCCCGCAGCCCAGAACTGTGGACGGTTGGCATCTTTTCCTGTACCTGCACAATCCGCGGGGTTGATGCCGAGTCCGCCCACCATGACGCCCGCCGCTTTAGGCGCGGTACGTGCGTCGCGATCCCCCAGGTCGGTTGCGATTTCACCCATCATCACGGTGTTGGCGAGTCCGTCGAGGATGTCTCGGAATGCCGCTTTGTCGCGAGGAACGAACACGCCTCGTTGGTTCGCTCGAGCCGCACCCGCAGCGGTGCTGCTGAGTGTCAATAAATTGGATCGAGGTCC
Source organism: Novipirellula sp. (assembly GCF_041583735.1). Taxonomy (NCBI): domain Bacteria; kingdom Pseudomonadati; phylum Planctomycetota; class Planctomycetia; order Pirellulales; family Pirellulaceae; genus Novipirellula; species Novipirellula sp. The sequence goes on along the minus strand of NZ_JBFHFD010000121.1, from coordinate 12,884 downwards.
GTGCGTCATCGAATAAGCACTGTCCCCCAAACAGGCGGCGTAGTTCGTGCGGGCAAGGCCGGGACTACCGACACCTGGATCACTGGGGCAACGCAGTGTGGGCAATTCGGTCACCCAGGGCGAATAGCTGGTGACATCCGGTGTTGGACCCATGCTTTGGAAACCAGACTGCGGATTGCTGATCTGTTCCCACAACGCTTGGGCTTCGACGAACGGGGTTAACGCCACCAACATGCTCAGTTCTTGGCAATTACCGTTCAGGTTGGATTGGTCCCATCCGGACGCCAGCGCCAAGCCCGTCCCGGTTTTATGGGTGGGCAATTGATTGTAAGCAGCGTGGTAGTTGTGAATCCCCAAGCCAAGCTGCTTGAAGTTATTCCCACAACTCATTCGTCTCGCTGCTTCTCGTGCGGCTTGGACGGCCGGCAGCAGCAATCCAACCAATACACCAATGATGGCGATAACCACCAACAATTCCACCAGCGTAAAACCATCGCGGTGATTCTTATACAACGTGCGACTCAACATTCATCGTGTTCCTGAGGCAGACAACTCTTGACGCAAAGGACGCCGCGACATTGCGACTGACAAAAAACTCCTTCGCGGGCCGAGTTATAGGATGCCGATGTTCAGAAGCCGGGACCAACGGTTGAAGATGCGATGAACATTTGACTCAGGCGGGGGGCTGGACTGCTGTGCGAGGAGGCATCGGTGGGCGGGGTCCGGGGCGTCAAACGAGCGGTTTTACGCGTCGCCAAGTTGTTCACGCAGCGTCTTCATGCCTCGATGTAGCAGCCCTGCGATTGCTCCACTGGACTTATCCATGCTTGCGGCCACTTCGCTCAACTTCATGCCCTCGATGTAGTGCAACCGGATCGCTTCACGCTGCGTTTCGGGCAACTGTTCGATCGCCATGGCGATTCGCACCACGTTTTCGCCCAACGCCACATTCTGGCTGGGGGTGGGGCCGTCACCTGCTAACAAACCTTCGAGCCGCATCGACGATTTTGCCAATTGTTGCTGCATCGATTGTTCGCGGCGAACGTCTCGCTTGTCGCGGCGGAAATCGCGATCGAGATGACAGAGGTGGCGGGCAAGGATTTGTCGCAACCAGCCGCGAAACTCCGCTTCACCGGTGCCCCGGAACTGATCGATTGCCTGTACCGCTTGCAACATCGTTTGCTGGACGATGTCGGATTCCCCGATTTTAGCTTGCAGCGCCCGCCGCATCTGCACTTTCGCAAGCATGCGAAGGTACGGTTCGTAGCGAGCGACGATCGCCGGATCCGACGTGTCGATGGGCGTTTGGTCTTCGGAGTCCGATGTGTTTGACATCGCAGTGTGTGGTTCCCGAGTAGGGTGACAAGCATCCGTGACAGGTAAAAATGGCTCGCATGCGGTTCGCGTTTGAGCCGCCCCCCATTTTAGTCGATATCCGCCAGCACTTCTTCGATCGCTTGGGTGACGGTGTTTGCCAGAAAACGCAGTTCGTCGTCCGATGCGACCAACGGCGGCATCAGCACGATGACGTCCCCGAGTGGTCGAATCCAGGCTCCGAGTTCAGTCGCACGCTCACACACTTTGCGTCCGATCAATCGGTCGCTGTCAAACGGCATTTTGCTTTCGCGATCGGCCACCAATTCGATTCCCACCATCAAACCGCGGCCTCGCACGTCACCGACATGAGGATGGTTTGCAAGCGGAGCGAGGCACTCGCGTAGAAACTGGCTCTTGGCGTCGATCGTGTCGGTCAAGTTCGTGTCGCGGAACAGATCCAACGAGGCGACTGCGGCTGCGGCGGCAAGCGGATTCCCGCCGAAGGTGTGGCCGTGATAGAACTGTTTTCGCTCGGACGATTTTCCTAAAAACGCCTCAAACACATGAGGCCGTGCGATCGTCGCCGCCATCGGCAAGTAGCCTCCGGTGATTCCTTTGCCCATGCACAGAATATCCGGCGTGACGCCCTCGTGATCGCAAGCAAACATGCGTCCGGTGCGGCCGAATCCGGTGGCGACTTCGTCCACGATCAGCAAGACGTCATATCGGTCGCACAATTCACGGATGCGGGCCAGCAGACCCGTCGGGTGCGTGATCATTCCCGCCGCACCTTGGACCAGCGGTTCCATCACAACGGCGGCAAGCTCGGCGTGATGCTGCTTTAACAGCGATTCAATTTCGTTGGCGTAATAATCGCAGGCGTCGTCGGGGTGGACGCCCTCGGGCAACCGATAGCTGCACGGCAATGGCCCGCGAACTGGGGTGAAAACGATCGGCGCAAACAGTTGGTGAAAGTACTTGATTCCGCCTAGCGAAACCGCCCCCGTCGTATCGCCATGGTAGGCCGACGACAGTGCCAAGTAGCGAGTTTTGGAGGTTGAAGTCGGGGTTGTCGTCGAGGAGGGCTCCAAGGCGGGCGTCGTGGCGGAGTGTTTCAGATGCCAATACTGCAGCGCCATCTTCAGTGCCGCCTCGACGGCGGAGGATCCATCGCTGCTAAAGAAAACGTGTTTCAAATCGCCAGGGGTGACTTCGGCCAATCGCTCGGCCAATCGGTCGGTGATATCGGCCGACATGCCCAATGTCGTGATATGGCTGACGCGGTCGAGTTGGGTGCGGATCGCCGCATCCAGTTTCGGATTGCGATGGCCATGGACGTTGCACCACAGGCTCGCGACACCGTCAAAAAGTCGTTCTCCAGAGGTCGTGGTTAGCCAGCAGCCCTCGGCACGTTCGATGACGATATTCTGGAAATCGGCCATCTGTGTGAACCCGTGCCAATGAAAACTCTGGCTTTCGGGGGGGGCGGAAACGCTGCTTTTTTCGAGGGTATGCGCAGGGTTGCTGTGTAATTGCAGTGGTTTATCTGTAATTCGTGAAGTCATCGCGAGAGTCGAGAGAATTTGCGGTACGCCAAACCACGGGAAATCGTTAAAGTAGGAGGGCTAAGTCAACCAAGGGAGTGTAATGCATGGCCAGAGAAGCAGTCTACCAACAAACCGAACCCGAGTCCGAAACCGAAGCGTTGATGCCGAAAGAGCAGGACAATTCGCTGCGCCCTCGGCGGATGGACGAAATGGTCGGCCAGCAGGACGTCATCGAACGGCTGAAAATCGCAATCGATGCGGCTCAGGGACGCGGCGAGCCGCTCGGACATATCTTGTTTGATGGACCGCCGGGACTCGGCAAGACGACGTTCGCCACCGTGATTCCCGCCGAGATGGGGACTTCGGTCGAAATGGCCAATGGTGCGGGGCTGCGAGCCCCCAAGGATTTGCTGCCCTATTTGACCAATCTCTCCGAAGGCGCCGTGCTGTTTATCGATGAAATTCACCGCATCCCCAAAGCGGTCGAAGAGTATTTGTACACGGCGATGGAAGATTTTCGCATCGACATCATTCTGGGCGAGGGCGTTAGCGCGAGGACGTTGAATTACGAATTGCGGCCGTTCACCTTGATCGGAGCAACGACGCGAGCGGGGATGTTGAGTGCTCCGCTGAGAGACCGGTTTCAAATTCGCGAACATCTCGGTTGGTACAACCAAGCCGAGCTTTGCGAAATCGTACAACGCAACTCGAAAAAACTGAAAATCGCCATCGACGATGGTTCCGCTGGCGTGATCGCTGGCCGAAGTCGCAGCACTCCGCGGCTGGCAAACAATCGCTTGCTGTGGGTCCGTGATTACGCGCAAAGCAAGGCCAATGGAAAAGTCGATGCGACGGTCACCGCCGCGGCGCTCGATATGATCGGGATCGACACATTGGGGCTGGATAAACAGGATCGCGGCTACCTCGATACGTTGATGCGGGTCTTTTTAGGAGGCCCGGCAGGCCTCGAAGCCATTGCCCACACGATGAACGTCAGCAGCGACACGCTCGAAGACGAAGTCGAGCCGTTCTTGCTCCGCACCGAGATGATTGTGCGAACACGTCGCGGCCGGATGGCGACTCATAAAGCGTTCGAGCATATGAAGGTCAAAAAGCCTGACGCCAGCGCCTAACATTCTGTGATTGTTCCCGTAGCGAAACTCGCCAAGAGTCTCGGCAGCCACCCAATCTTTTCGTAGCGATAGTCGTCAAGACTATCGACATGCCCCCCCTTTTTCAAAGTCGCTTTGGGGGCTGCCGCGCACGCTCGACAAAAACTACACTGTCCGCGATGAGCGACATAGAACAATACGATTACGACCTGCCTCGCGAGCGAATTGCCCAAGCACCATTGGCGACTCGCAGCGATGCTCGATTGATGCTGGTGGATCGCAAAGCGGGCACGATTGACCACCACTACGTCCGCGATCTGCCCGAGCTGCTGAAGGCCGACGACACGTTGGTGCTCAACAACACACGTGTGATTCCAGCGAAGTTGGTCGGTTATCGCGCCGAAACGAGCGGTCAGTGGCAGGGGCTGTTTTTGCGAGCCGATGCAGCGACCGGCGTTTGGGAGGTGCTGACCAAAACTCGCGGCACGCTCCGCCCAGGCGAAGCGATCACGATCAAGGACCGTGAAGGTCGCCCTAGCATGCAATTGGTGGTCGTCTCGCGGACCGACGATGGGCACTTGTTGGTGACGCCGCGATTGCCCGGCCGAGACGAATCCGAATGGCCTCGTGAACCGGCCGATTGGCTTGAACGCTACGGCCGAATCCCGCTGCCGCCCTACATCCGCGATGGCCAAATGGTCGATGCCGATGTGAAAAATTATCAAACCGTTTTCGCCGAGCATCGCGGCAGTGTGGCGGCCCCGACGGCCGGATTACACTTCACCGACAAACTGCTCGAGTACATCCGCACCGGTGGCACCGATATCCAAGAAGTGACGCTGCACGTTGGGATCGGCACGTTTCGTCCGATCGCTGTCGATCGGCTCGACGAGCACACGATGCACAGCGAGTGGGGCCAAATCGATGCGGCCACCGCCGAGACGATTCGCGCCCGCCGAGCGCATGGTCGCTGTATCGCCGTCGGCACCACCAGCGTCCGCGTGCTCGAAAGTGCCGCGAGAAACGCCGAAGGAAAACTCGAGCCGTGGACCGGCGCGACGGACCTGTTCATCAAGCCGCCGTACCAATTCAAAGTCGTCGATGCGTTGATGACCAATTTTCATCTGCCTCGCAGCAGTTTGCTTGTTTTGGTCAGCGCGTTTGCGGGACGCGAATTGATTATGGAAGCGTATCAAAAAGCCATCGAAAGCGAATATCGCTTCTTCAGCTACGGCGACGCCATGCTAATCGTCTAAACCAAACGCTGTGAGGAATTTAGAGACGGCAAATTGCAGCATTTGCGTTTTGTAACTACGCTCGCCAGAGCGTGGATGGTTGTCGGCGAATACGAGTCACCACCTTCTGGCGAAGGTAGCTACGAAAAAAATGCTTCAGGGCGTTCGTCTAAACCGCTGATCGTCTAAACACTGTGAGCGACGTTCATTGTCGCTCTGCCACTACTTATCTCTTTTCCGCAAATCGCGACCTGCTATTTATGTCTACTGAAGAACACATCTTGGTGATCCCCGAGTCAGTGATTAACTCAATCGGCGTGATTGACGGTTTTGAATCGGATGTCGATCGGTTCTTGCTGCCCATTCTTGCCAGCGACCAATTGTCGTTCCAACCGCGCACGCCGATGGAAACCGACCCCAGCTTCAAGCAGTTGATTCCGTATGTGTTGTTGGAATGGACCGAAAACGACGGAACGAAGAAATTGTTCACCTACACTCGCGGGGGTGGCGGCGGAGAGAAACGCTTGCATGCCAAACGCAGCGTTGGGATCGGAGGCCACATCAGCCGCGAAGATGCCGCCGACGGAGCCAATCCGTATTCGACCGGGATGCATCGCGAGATCGAAGAAGAGATCCAGCTTCGCTCGGATTACAAAGAAACGCAAGAAGGATTGATTTACGACCCATCCAACGAGGTCGGCAAGGTCCATTTGGGCGTTGTTCATCGTTTTGTCCTGGAATCGCCCGAGGTGCAAAGCAATGAAGCGGATCTGGCCGAAGGCGGTTTCGTCAGCATCGGAGAGCTGAAAGCGGACATCGAGCAATTGGAAACGTGGAGCCAATTAGCGATCAAAGCTCTCTACTAGATCAGTGGTGCCGTTGCGAATGACGCGTCCATTTTTAAATATCCAGTTGCAATAAATTGATTAACCCTCCCAGCTTGCGTCGGGAGGGTCGAAAGCCGAGCATTCAGCGAGATTTTCGGGGAGGGCTGGTTGCACGGTGCTTGTCCGTTGCCATCTCTATCGCTTTATCCACAAAAAAACGACGACGGCATTCACCGTCGTCGTTCTTTTTTTTTCCGTCTCTACCTAGCCTAAAAATTCTTACTCAAGAATCTTGCTGAGGTCGGCGATAACAGCGTCAACGTTTAGCTTCTTGGCGTTGGCAATTGCGTAATTGGCTTTCACGTTGCCTTCGTTTGCCATCACGATGGTGACAGCCGCTTTTGGGTTGATTCCGTAGTTGTCGGGACCGTTTGCGTTTTCGTTAGGAACAACAAAAGGAATGTTCTTGACGCTGGTCGTCGAAACAAACTTCTTGGCGATATCCGATGCATCGTCTTTGTCTTCGTTCAAAACATTGACGAAAACGCGAAGTTTTGATTCTTCGTTCGATGCTACCGCTTCGTCAAGCTTCTTCACCAATTCGGCAACCTTCGGGTCGTCGCTGCGAGTGAAAACCATGACTTGAGGCTTCGAGCCGTTGCGGCAGCGGTAGCACAAGTTTTTGCCTTCGGCGACACCGTCGTCTTCTGCGCCTGCACATTTGGTGACGTAGAACGGACCCACGTTTTCACCCGGTTGCAAACCGCTCTTCAATCCACCTTTCTTGGTTGGCTTTTCAGCCGTCGCAGTGGTCGCGGAGACGAGAGCCAAAGCCAAACCGAGCACTAAAAAGTTCTTCATTCTATATCCTCATCAAAAGGGGGGCATTGTCGCCATGCTCACTCGGCATGGTTTCAACAGTTTTGAATCTTCCGCAAATAGATCGTCTGAAAATTTGATGTCATCACATTCTACTGTCCAAGCAATGACGATTGGGGCGAACCATCCGCCACCATTTTCTGTTTGTTATCCAAAATTCATCATTAGGGACACGTGCGCCAAGGTGTGTTTCGCATGGTGGGATAGGGAGATGACTCTCGCATGCTACGAGTTGGACTCCGCTTAGGCAACGGTTCACGCATCACTGAATCGCAGACGAGGCGGTATTATAGCGGACAGGAAAGCCACAAGGGGTGGTGCGACATGCCAAACAAATGAACATTTGTAGTGGACATCCGGTGAGTCGTCCCCCAAGAATGTACGGCAGAGAAGGACGTTTCTAGGCTCATGCAGCCTTTTCAAAGTGGATAAGATGGATCGAGCCAAGTAAGGCCAATTCAGAAAAATTAGGAATTAGCGGTGGCATTAACCTCAGCAGAAAACGATTTGCAGCGTGCGGCGACGTTCCACATTGTCAGATTTTTACAACCCAAGGCAAAGTCCATGGATTTGCGTTATCGAGTCTGCTTGCTCTCGGCGTTGTGGCTCTGTACGTCGATCCCGGTGTGGGCTGACTCACCTGCAACCCTGCAAAAAACGCGAAATTCGGCCCGATCGATCTCGGGAAATGCGACAATCGATCCCCAGCTTGACCGCTCGCCCGTTGATTTAGCGATCAATCCGGCAGCAACGTGGCCCGCAGGCCAATGGATTGTGACCGTCAATCAGACCTCGGATTCGATTTCGCTGGTTTCAACCGAATCCCGTGCCGTCGTGGACGAAGTTGTTTGCGGAGACCATCCCACCGATGTTGTATTTGCCAACGATGATGACCGTTTCGTCGTGACCTGTGCGTGGTCCGGCGAATTGGTCGTCTATCGACTCATTCCGCTGGACACTCGGGAATCCGACATTCCCGCTGCTTCATCATCGCTAGCTGAGAATGCTTCGCGGTTGGCAACGATCCAGGAAGTCGCACGGATCCAACTGGGGTTCGAACCTGCGGGGGTCGCGTTGTCGCCGGACGCTTCGGTCGCCTACGTCGGACTCGTTGCATCGGGGGAATTGGTTGAAGTCGACTTGGTCGAAAATAAGATCTCGCGTCGAATGGATGTCGGACATTGGCCAAAGAACCTAGCGATTTCGCCCGACGGAAAACGGTTGGCGGTCGGTTGTAGCGGCGAAGGCAAGATTGTTGTCGTCGACACCGCGTCGTTTGAACGGCTGTATGACGAGCCTCTCGTGGGCGGGATCAATCTCGGACACATGGTTGCGTCGCGGGACGGCAGCCAAGTCTATTTTCCGTGGATGGTCTATCGCTCGAATCCGATCACCATCGGCAACATCAAACGAGGCTGGGTGTTGGCCAGTCGGATTGGACGAGTCCGGTTGGATGGGCCTGCCTATCGTGAAGCGATTTCGTTGGATGTGCCTGAATTGGCGATTGGCGACCCGTATGGAATCGCGATCACGTCTGACGAGCAACAAATGGTTGTCACCGCAGGTGGGACTCACGAATTGCTGTTCTATCGATTGCCCGATTTGCCTTTCATCGGTGCCGGTGGCCCCGGCGATTTGATCGAGCGTGAACTGCAGTATGATCGAAAACGGTTTGATCGCATGTCGCTCGGAGGACGTCCGCTTGGAATCAAAATCGCAAGCGATGATCGCACTGCTTACATTGCCAACTATTTGAACAACTCGGTGCAAGTGGTCGATTTGGTCGAGCGGAAATTGCTGCACGAGATTGATTTAGGAGGCCCCGATTCGATGTCACTTGCTCGCCAAGGGATGGCGATCTTTCACGACGCAACGCGAAGCTTGGACCAGTGGTATAGCTGTCATTCGTGTCACCAAGAGGGCGGTTCCAATGCATTGCCGATGGACACGATGAACGATGGTACCGAGTTGACGGTCAAAACCGTGTTGCCGCTGTTTGGCGTCGAGCAGACAAAGCCGTACACATGGCATGGCTGGCAGCAGAGCTTGGATGATTCAATTGCCAAATCATTCACATCAACGATGATCGGCAAGTCGCCATCAGCGAGCGAGACAAAGGCCGTGCGTGCGTATCTCGCCTCGCTCGAATTGCCTCCCAATCCGTATCGAATCCCCAACGGCGAATTGTCGGAATCAGCCGCCCGCGGACGCCAAGTCTTTTTCAGCTCCAAGGCGGCGTGCGCTGATTGTCATCTCGGCCCACATTTGACGGACAACGAAATTCACGATGTCGGCCTTAATTCCAAAGACGACTTTTACGAAGGCTACAACACGCCTTCGCTGCGAGGGACCTACCGCAAAGTGCGATGGTTGCACAGCGGCCGAGCCAAAACGCTCGAGCGGGTCATCACGGATCTGCACAGCCCCGAAAAGGTCAACGGCGACGCGGAGCTAACCGAACAAGAGGCAGCCGACTTAATCGAATATTTAAAGTCATTGTGATGCAATGACGCGTCTCGGATCGGCTAAAATGCCGGGATGCAACCTTTCGAACTCCAGGCCGCTTGCCAAACCGTCGTTCATTTGTCTCAGCACATGACGCGACTACGAGGCGAAGCGGTCCAATTTCAGCAGACTTGCACGACGCTTAGTCGCGGGTACTTCACACCCAGCGAGGATGATCAGGTGACGCACCTGTGGGTGTCCTATCATAAGGCTCGTAACGCGCTGTTGGAATTGATTCACTCAACTCGCCAATCGGTTGGTAGAGACGTCGAGGATCATCCCGGCGAATTCTTGTGTGCCTACGCAGCCGCCGTTGTGCTGGTGGATGCCGCGCGATGTCTGCGAGATCTTTTCTCGAACAACGCACTCGTGCGTCGCAAGCTGAACGAGTCGTTTGATGCGTACGGAATTCCTGCAGGCAGCTTTGACGCGATTCAATTGACGTTGACGTCACCAACCAATGCGACACAGTTGAACCGAGCCAACCATTTTTACGTCGACCATCATGACTCGCTTGCCGAGACGGCTGCTGGCAACCCGGCGCTGCTGGAAGTCCAAAGCGTGATTGACATCCGTTTGCAGCGAGTGCAAGTCGGACCTAGGCAATACATTCGCTCGCGAATCGCCGAGCGTCGTCGCGATTTCCGAGAACGTATTTTGGCAGGCAGTTTGCGACAACTGATTTACACTGTGCAGCAGTGGGGATCGCTCGCCGTCAGTGCGATTAGCACCAACCCGAGCCACATTCCGCAACTGCCCGCGTCGATTTCGGCCGAGTTGTCGACTTTGCTGCGTCCGGGCGACATCTTCGTCACTCGCAAAGACACCGCGCTGACCAATTATTTCTTGCCGGGATATTGGCCGCATGCGGCGTTCTATATCGGTGAAGAGCAAGTGGTCGAGTCGCTCAAAGACGGCGTGCGGGTGCGATCGATGATTTCGCCGTTTGGCAATGATGCCGTCGCGGTCATTCGCCCTCAGCTCGATCCGACGGTCATTGCCAAAGGGATCGAGCGAGCGAAGACCCACGTGGGAAAACCGTACGATTTTGATTTTGACTTTACACGCTCGGACCGTCTGGTTTGCACCGAAGTCGTGTATCGAGCCCTCGAAGGAGTGGGGGGCATCGTGTTTACCCTGACCAAACGGGCTGGACGGCAAACACTCTCGGCCGAAGACCTCTTGAACCTTGCGGTCCAGCGGAAGCACTTTCACCCCGTGGCGGTGTATTGCCCGAGTCACGGCAATCAACTGCAGGGCGATGAAGCGATGTGCGAGATATTGCGAAAGACGATGGTGAAATAACGGCAAGAATTGCATTGTTGGCGGCCAACTATCGTCAGAAAGTTGACCGGCGATTTCCGATCGATTACTCTTTCTAGGCGTGCTGTTCTCCCGCCTTCCGCCCGGCAAATGACCGATCCTGCCAACGCCCGACATCCCTCGGGCACCCAAGTTCTTTGGGGCCAACAAGTGGCCGACAGATTTCAAGCAAGTTTATGCCGCGTTTTCCCTGCCCTCGTGCTCTGACTCTCTCTCTCTCCCTCTGATAGGTAATTCTGATGCGAATGCTGAGCCTGATCTGTTTCTTGACCAGCTTGATGCTCCCGATGAGCCAAGTTCGCGCTGAATCCAACGCGAACTCGTCAGATCGAAAAAAAGTGGTCTTCATTTCAGGACCGCCGAGCCATGGCTATGGAGCACACGAGCACTACGCGGGATCTTTGTTGTTAGCCAATACACTCAAAGAGGCGATGCCAAATTTTGATGTCGAAGTCATCAAGCACGGATGGCCCAGCGAAGGCGTCAAAGCACTCGAGGGGGCCGACACGATCGTTGTCTATTGTGACGGCGGCGGACGCCATCTGTTGAACCCACACATCGACGAACTCGACCCGCTGATGAAAAAAGGGGTAGGACTCGTTTGTGTTCACTACGGCGTCGAGACGCCCGCCGGAAAGACCGGAGACGCGTTCTTGGATTGGATCGGTGGCTATTTTGAAGCGGGTTGGTCGGTCAATCCGCACTGGGTTGCCAAATACGAAACATTTCCGGACCATCCGATCAGCCGCGGTGTGAAGCCGTTTGCGATCAATGATGAATGGTACTATCACATGCGATTTCGTGACGGAATGAAAGGTGTCACGCCGATTTTGTCGGCGCTGCCGCCCGAAGACACACTTCGCCGCCCCGACGGACCCCACAGCGGCAACCCCGCAGTTCGCAAAGCTGTTGCCAACAAGGAAGTCCAGCATATGGCGTGGGCTGCCGAACGTGACGGAGGCGGTCGCGGATTCGGTTTTACCGGAGGCCATTTTCACTGGAACTGGGGCGACGAGAACTTTCGCAAAGTGATGCTCAATGCGATCGTCTGGACCGCACATGGCGAAGTGCCCGAACACGGTGTCACGACGAGCAACCCGTCGCAGGACGAGCTCGAAGCGAACCAAGACGAGCCAAAGCCGGCCGCAAAAGCCGACGCCAAGACTAAAAAAAAAGTCTGACAGGCCAGCCGGGCCAGCCGCGATCAAACGATCGCAAGCCAACGCGGTAGCCAGCGGTTCTGAAAAACCGATCTTCAAAAGCCCACCGGTTTCGAAACAGACTCCGGGACATGCCGTTGCGATCGATGTCCCACTTGGTGCAGCGAAACAGCTGTACCTCGTCGTTACCGACGCTGGAAATGGATTCTCTTGTGATTGGGCGGACTGGGCCGAACCCCGCTTGGTCGGACCGAAGGGTGAAAAGAAATTAACCGATCTGCAGTGGAAAGACGCGTCGGCTCAGTGGGGCAAGGTCCGCGTCAATAAAAACGCAGGCGGTGGACCGCTAAAGATCGCGGGCAATGCGGTCGCCTATGGGATCGGCACCCACGCTAATTCGCTGATCGCGTTTGATCTGCCCGAGGGCTACGACCGCTTCGTTGCCACAGGCGGGTTGGACAACGGTGGAACCGATCAAAGTGGTGGCGACGCTGCAGAAGTCGAATTTCTCGTCTACACCGCCAAGCCGGCACTGCCGACCAAGGGGCGTAACGAAGCGTCAGGATCGCATGAGGTGGCCGATGCCCTGGACGGTTTGGATGTCGGCGATGGTTTGGCGGCGACGTTGTTCGCGGCCGAACCACAACTGCTAAGCCCATCGAACATCGACATTGATCATCGCGGCCGCGTTTGGGTTTGTGAAATCGTTAACTACCGTCGTCACCAAGGGAAACGTGCCGAAGGAGACCGGATCTTGATTCTCGAAGATTCCGATGGCGATGGGCAAGCCGATACGGAAACGGTGTTCTACCAAGGCACCGATATCGATTCGCCTCATGGGGTTTGTGTGCTCGGCGATAAAGTCATCGTGTCGGCGGGTGACAAAGTTCTGCTGTTTACCGATTCGGACGGTGACGACAAACCGGACGACAAGCAGGTCTTGTTCAGCGGCATTTCCGGAACCCAACACGACCATGGC
>NZ_JBFHFD010000120.1:0-17009 GCF_041583735.1 Novipirellula sp. | reverse complement strand
GCTCGATCCACCGTTGTATCGGCCTGGGACGCGGATGCCCAAGAGTTTTGTGGATGGCGAATCGCCGCTGGCGGACCTCTATGGTGGCAACCCCGATAAGCAGATCGACGCGATTTGGAAGTATTTGGTCAAAGGTGACCAAGCCAAAGAGCCCGAGGGATTGACCCAGGGGGCCATCCTGTTGGCGGCAAATGCGAAGCCACTGATCTATCGCAACTTCTTTACCGACGTCAGCGCCCGTGGCATCGGTGTGGCGTATCCAGGGGACGTGAATCTGATCTGGGATGCCGAGCAGATGTCGTTGGCCAAGCTCTGGAAAAACAGCTTTATGGACGCTTCGATGCACTGGATCGCTCGCGGCCAAGGACGCCAACAACCGATGGGCGATGCCGTCGTGCTGATCGACTCGGCGGTTCCCTTTGCGATCCTGCCGTCCAGTGATGCCGCATGGCCGAGTGAATCCGCACGTGAACTTGGCTACAAATTCAAGGGATACACGCTTGATGCGAGCGGGGTGCCAACATTCCGGTACCTCATCAACGGTTACGCGATCGAAGACAAGCCGGTGGCCAAAAACGTCGACGGTATCAAGTCGTTAGAGCGGCATTTTACTGTGACAAGAACGGCCGATGCGTCGGGGACGCTTGTATCACGCTACTCAAAGGGGGCAATCAAGTCCAGCGAAGACGGAACCGTCACGCTTGCCAACGGAGTCCGCATGACAATCGAAGGCGTGTCGGTACATCAGGTAGGCGAAGGGGAAGCGGCCGAACTGCGAGCCATTGTTCCGCCCGGCGAGTCCGTCTCGATCACGCAAACCATTCGTTGGTAGATGCCGACACCGATGTTTTGCTTTTTGCATTTTCAGGCGTCTTAAACGCGGCGCTCGTCTCAAACTAACCTTCCACTCAGTTCCGCAGCACTACCGATGAATCAGTTTCAACGCCTCGCCGCTTCGTCGCTCTTCCTGTTGTGCGTCGCCCCGTTTGTCGCCGCCGAGGATTTGCCGAAGGAATCGGATTACTACGCGATCACGACCTTCGACGCGCCGCTGGATGAAACGATCGAAGCCTGTGGCTTTCAGTTGCTCGAGGATGGGCGATTGGCGGTCTGCTCACGTCGCGGCGATATCTTTGCGATCAGCGATCCGTTTGCCAAAGAAGTCTCGGCATCACAATTCAAATTGTACGCTCGTGGACTGCACGAACCTCTGAGTCTGGCGTCGCGTGACGGTTGGCTGTACGCGGTCCAGCGTCCCGAAGTCACTCGGATGAAAGACACCGATGGTGACGGAGCGGCTGATGTTTTCGAAACTTACGCCGATGGCTGGGGGATCTCGAGTGATTACCACGAATACGCCTTTGGGTCCAAGTTTGATCAAGAGGGAAATCTGATTGTCACGCTCTGTTTGACCGGCTCGTTCAGCAGCAAAGTGCCTTATCGCGGCTGGGCGATGAAGATTACGCCCGAGGGAGAAACGATTCCGTTCTGTAGCGGTGTGCGGTCGCCAGGCGGTATGGGAGCGAACCTTGAGGGCGACATTTTCTATACCGACAACCAGGGGCCGTGGAATGGAACGTGCGGATTGAAATGGCTTCGTCCGGGCGGTTTTATGGGGCATCCCGGCGGTTGGGCATGGTTTGAATTGTGCGAAGACGTGATGGGCAAACCACCGACAATGCCCGAGGATGGCAGTCGATTACACGTCGAATCAAAAAAAATCCCTGAACTCGTGCCACCTGCAATTTTGTTTCCTTATGACAAGATGGGCAAAAGTGCATCGGGCATCGCTTGCGACACCAGCGACGGAAAATTTGGTCCGTTTGCAGGACAATTATTTGTCGCTGATCAATCGCACAGCACGCTGATGCGAGTGGATCTGGAAAAGGTCGATGGGCTTTATCAAGGTGCGGCGTTTCCGTTCCGACGCGGATTTGCGTCGGGCAATGTCGGCGTCGAGATGTCGCCGCGTGGATCCATTTTTGTTGGTGGCACGAACCGCGGTTGGGGGTCGGTGGGGCGGCGACCCTTTGCGGTCGAGCGACTCGATTGGACTGGCAAAACGCCTTTCGAAATCCAGCATATGCGGCTGACGGACGACGGTTTTGAATTGACCTTCACCGAACCTGTGGATGCCGATTCGGCCAGCAATTCGGATAGCTACAAAATGACCACCTACACATACGAGTACCGTGAACAGTACGGCAGTCCCGAAGTCGACCATACAACGCCAGTGATCCAATCGGCGAGCGTCTCGGACGATGGCAAGACCGTCCGAATCGTCGTGGACGGATTGCAACTCGGCCACGTGCACGAGCTGCACGCCGACGGTGTTCGCAGCAAATCCGGTTTGCCGCTGTTGCACAAGGAAGCGTACTACACGCTAAACCGCTTTAAATAGGCGGCAATCCTTCGACAAAAGCCACCTCCCTTCGACCCGCTCTACCTCTGCATGCGAAATGCACGCCCAACGCATCGCGTGAGACAGGGTACAGCGTGTCGGTGAATTCGGGCATCTATTTCCAAAGATGTCCGCGGACGATTTCCTCGAGTTCCGCTTCACCGAAGTCTTCGAGTTGACGTGAGGAAAGCCAGCAGACTCGCAACAACATCGCTTTGGTGGAGGTGATCTGCAGTGGTTTGACGTTGATCAGGTCGCCGTTGGCTGGATTTTCCACGGTGCGAGCGGGAACCGATAGAGAATAGCTTTCGTTTCGTGTTGCAATCGCATCCAGGGCATCACGCAAACCCGGATTGGGTGGCTCGGATTCGATCAAGTCACCGATATCGATACCGATCGTATCGCAGCGATTTTTCCGTAGCCGATCGAGAAGCGAACCGGCCGCACTCTCGATGGGCAGCTCGGCAAAGAGTTCGCGGAGGAACGGCAGACTGTGTTCGGTCCGCAAAATCGCGTTCAGTCGATTGACTTCGAACGTTCCATCCTGACTTTTCTCGAGATCGCGTTGCGACAACATCCCGAGCCAGAGCAGCGGGATGTAGCGTTTCGATTCGCTAATCAATTCGGGGCGTTTATTCGGGCTACCTACTAAACTACCGCGCGCAGACATCACACCGCTCCTGGGATTTGATAAAGCCAATCAGATTCCCGCCTTTTACTTGCGGGTGATTGTACTGCATCCCAAGCCGCCGTTGGAAACGCGGCGGCAACCTTAGCCGCAATCACAGCTAAGGTTGCCGTATTTCGCGGTTACACCATTGGTTCAGGTTGGCCTGAAATTTTGCGTGATCCACGGCCTTTCATGAAGCGATGTCCAAAGTCGGTCAACACGAAGATTCGGAGCGAACCGAGGATCGCTAACAACACCGCGAGAATCAGCAGTCGACTGCGACGCGTTTGTTTGAACACGCCCCCTTCGCCCACCGCAGGTTGCTGCTGTGGCTTTAGCGGCATTCCGTACATCATGGCAATTTGATCCATCTCGACGAGGTGGATGACCGGGACATCTTTACGCATAAAACGAGTCATGATCGAGTCGATCTGCATCGTTGCTCGCGAAGCCGTGCGATTGAGTCCCGGCTTATACGCTCGTTTGCCAATCGTCTTGCCTACCGAGACCGCACCGCCACCGACGTTGATGTAGGCTTTGTATTCTTGCGAACCGGCTTGTTTGCGATAGACGTTCATCCGTTCGTCGATTGCATTGGCAAAATCCTCTGCCTCGAGTCGCTTCAAGTCATTGTCGGAAATCGATTTGCGGATTATTTTGCGTGCTTCGTCGCCAAGTCCGATTCCTAAATCCTCGTAACCCCCGATCGAACTTGCAACCGATCGAAAGGGAATGTACTGCTCTTCATAGAGCATCGTCTCCATGTCGATCCAAAGGAATTTTGGGCTGTTGGCACCCCATTGAGACGAGCCGGCACTTGCTAAAATGACCGGTCGAGCGCCGATGGTTTTCAGCGCCGCCAAGACGCTGACGTTCATCCCGGGAAACGACCCCGAGTAGCCGACCGCCACCAGGTCGCCTTTGCCGACACCCGCTTTGATCAGCATGTCGATCACCACAGCGGCAAGGTTGGGATTTGTCGAGGTTTGCTTGGCGCCCAATCGACCACTCAGGGTGGTCAAGGGAGTCATCAATTCGCCAATCATGCCGGTGGAACCGGGATCGATCGCGGTATTGATCCGCATTCCAAGATGAAGCTTTTCGTTGCGAATCGCCTCCATCATTTCCTTGGACAATTCCGCCGCTTGCATCTTCAGGTCAAGGTCTTCCTGAGGTGCTTCGACACGAAAGTACTCGACCGTTGCCAGTCCCAGCAGCGAAAATGCCGCCATGAAAACGATGATCGATTGCGAGACTTGGCGTGGTCGCCAATACAGACGTTTCATAGGACGAACTCCAATCCGATCAGCATCAGTACCAAGCGAACGACGGTCGCAGCGGTCAGTAGAATTCCAAGCGTTTCGAGCATCCCTTGACGATCGATCCAAATCGCGATCAATCCAGGAATGATGTAACCAATCACTTCATAGTCGTTCGATTCGGCCAGCACATCCGCATCGAACGAATCGACGGGGACCGCGGAAAACGGCGAGATTGACTCCATCAGGATGCCGACGAGAAACCCGACAAGCACCATCAAGACGGTGCGTCGTTTTCCATAAATGACGATCATGTTTGACAGCGAGTACACGATGAAATACGTGACGATCGCAGCAAAAAATGTGGCGACCACCGTTACCGGACGGTCCAGTGACAAGGCGATGTAACCAGGCACCACCATCCCGCCTGCGGCGAGACCAAAGGTTTCCGAGAACAGCAGGCTGACGGCCAAGCCGATGCCAATTGATACAGTTAAAGTGTCCATAGTTCCTAAAATGCTTTTTCGTCGACAATGCCGCGATTGCGGAAATATCGCACCACGTCTAAACCTGCGCCACCAATATTTGCCATTCCCATCACCAATGAGGAACGGCCCGAAAGACTCACTACCTTCTCAAAAATCTCAGGCGCTCCGTCCCCTTCGGCCATCACTAATTTTCGTGAATCCAAGCCCGAATTGATGGCATGCTTGGCAAAAATGTAGGTCCCTGAACCGATCAAGACGTAATGGTCCGCCGGACGCCATGCCGCACAACACTCGGCCAATTGTCGCGAGCGATCAGGACGATCGAATCGGCAATTGAAAATCATGATTCGCTTGCCCACGCTGGGATAACGATCACACGCCATGTCCCAAATGCGTTCGGTTGATTCAGGGTCATTCGCCGCGAAGCCATTGATAAATACGATCTCGCGACCAAAGAAATCCAATTCGGCCACGGTCATAATTCCCGGGTCCGGACTAGCTGACCACATGCCCTGCAGCGCCGTCGCACGATCAACCCCAAGATCGCTGAGGATTCGCAGCGCGAGCGCCACATTCTCGGCATGTTCGATGTACGAAAACTGAGCCAAATCCAACGGCTGGATCGCATGCACCTCGTCTTCGCCGACCGTGATCAGCTCGGTTTTGCGGTCGTCGCAAACCTTGCGAAACGCATCCAAATGACGACGTTCGGCGGTGTACAGTTTGCCCTCTTTGGGCACCATGCCCAGCAACGCCCAAGCCACATCCTTTTCGCCTGGCCCCATCACATCCAAGTGGTCGGCACGCGCGTTGGTGATCACGCTGTGCGTCGCGTGAACCAACATGAACTCGCACAACCACTGCAAATAGGGAATCAATGCCATGCACTCGATCACAAGTGCTTCGGATTCAATCTCAGCCGCGGCGCGAACGATCCGGATTTGTTCAATCACATTCGCGCGTGCCGGACGGAATACCGGATACTCGGCACCATCGGGCAAAATCATTCTTGCCAATGTGCCCGTCGTCTTGGCACAGGTGCGTTTACCCGATGCGCGCAGCCCCGCGGCGATCAGCCGAGTCACTGACGATTTGCCTCGCGTGCCATTGACATGGATACGCGTCGGAATCGTCGCTAGGTTGCGTCGATGTAGGAAAGACTCTAATAGGCCCAGCCCAACCAGCGACCCGGTCGTGCCAAGCAGTGCAAGCGAACCATCCATTCGTGATGGTTAATCCCAGTAAGAGACGTGGAGACTGCGTCAGGGAGGAAAAGGTGAATACGAGACCTGATGCGCAGCGAATTATGGTGATGATGCAAAAGCGTGCTAGTGGATCACCGCAAAATTCTTACTAAATTCGGCAAATTTGTCAGCGGAATTGAGAACATTCTCACACCAAATCTCAGCCCACAGACGGCATCTGGAAGACATTAACCGCTTAATGGTGACTTGTGGAGCCTTAAAATACGAAAACGTGATCGCTAAGGACCGTCGCGGTCCGTAAAGCAATCGAAGCTAGGTGTTCGGATTTGCGAATCCCAGTGAGGCTTTGAGAAAGTCCGCTGCTTGGAAGTGTTTTGAGGTTTTTAGTCGGACGAATCAAGTTGAGGGAATGCGCCCCCCAGGGGCTGGGCGACGTCACCGCCGATTTTGAAGCGGAAAAAGGTTGCCACGATGCGGAAAAAGGTTCCCGGACTCGTCTCCGCTGTTTTTCGGAACGAGTCCGGGGACCTCGTCTTTCGACTCTGCTCAATGTGGATTGGCTATCGCTAACGATTCAGGTGCCGTCGACGGAAAGCCTGTTGATCTTGCCGCTCGACTTGCTGGGCGTACTCTTGTTCGCCCATTTGAAGTTCCGCCAAAAAGTCACTTCCAACGCCGCCGATTACCTGGGTATGGTCGCTACGACCACAGCCAGAGATCAAAGCGGTCATCACAAGTGGAAGCACGTACAAGGTGATGCTTTGACAGGTCCGTTTGAATGTGGTTGTCATCTCGATTGGTCCTTAAATATTTTTCGTTGGTTCTGGGAAATTGCTGTTAATCTGGTTTTCTCAAACCAAGACTCTTAGTTGAACGGTTGATCGATGACTTCATTGGAAGCACGAGTGCCGAGAGCCCCCCAAAGTCCATACGGGCTCTTTTGACCCGGGGCCGACTTCCCGCTTTGTCCGTACTCGACCATGGGCATGTTTTGGTCGCCAGATTCGATTGAGTCGGTGACGAAGACAACCGCACCGTCACCCATCAGCACGTGGCAGCCGCCTTGGTGCCGACTGCTTGGTGGCGCGATGCCTTCTTGGCCCGGCCAATCGTCTTGCCAACACGCAGCGGAGTTTGGCGGGGTGATGGTGAACATTGCCGAGTGAAACGTTTCGCCATTCATCCATTGGTATCCGCGTCCGTAGATCGATCCGCTTTCCCAATCGCTGAACAGAACCGTCGACTCAGCCCAGAAGTTTGGTCGTGAGGGATCAATGGATCCGTTGGATTCACAGACACGTGGATTCGCTTTGACGCCGACTTGGCCGCGTGCGGCTTGTGTCCGGATGTCTCGGTCCCCCAAGTCGGTTGTGATTTCGCCCGCGACGATCGTATTGGACAGTCCGTCCCTAATGTCACGAAACCGCATCGATACGTGAGCAACGAACGCCCCCCGTTGTCCGGCACGAGACAATTGTGAATCGGTGCTTGTTTGGACAAGTACATGATTCATCGGTCCGGTTTCGGCTTTGGCGAACGAGTCGCCCAAGCAAACTGCATAGTTGGTTCGCCCTTGCGATGGAACGCCGTAGCCCGGATCGGACGGGCAACGCAGCGTCGGGATTTCGGTCATGGCAGGTGGGTACAGAAAACTCACGTGAAAGCTTGGCTTAGGGCCAAAGGCAGTCCACGAAGGAACTTTGGGAATGCGTTCGCCATTGGGGCCAAGTTCCTGGCCGAGCGATGAACTCATTTCCTCCCACAGCGATTGTTGCTCGATAAACGGCGTGATACCGACCCAAGCACTCAGTTGGCTTTGGTTGGTGTTCGGCGACCAAATCCACCAATTGGCCGTGGTCGGATCGAGCCCTGTACCGGTTTTGTGTTTAGGCAGCCGATTGTAGGCGGAATGGTAGTTGTGAATTCCCAACCCTATCTGTTTGAAATTGTTGCTGCAGCTCATGCGACGCGCTGCTTCGCGAGCGGCCTGGACGGCGGGGAGCAGTAATCCAACCAAGACTCCGATGATTGCAATCACAACCAATAATTCGACGAGCGTGAAAGCAAACCTGGGCCGGTTCGTTGAAGACGCCATGGTGATTCCTTTGATTTTAAGTTTGGACAAAAGGGGCAAACGTGTGTGAAACAAATCCGAAACGACATTTGGACGGCAAAGGGAATCCAAGTGTCGTCAAACAAAACATCAAGCGTTTATCGATTCGCTTGAGACTCCAAAATCGAGAGTGCATGAAATGGGTAAGTAACTACGAAGTAATCGAAGGGGGCAAAATGGATCTGAAACAGAAGACCTGATAAGCTTCGGTTTCCAGTGTTTATTTACGGGGTATGTTTCGGGGCAACCTTCTCGGCCGCGGCTGGCTCGCAAAGCGACCGATAGGTTTCGTAAAAGTGAATCGCGATTCCGCCAAAACAATCGAAATCTCGAAAGTAGTTTTCAGCGGCCGAAGTTTGTTCGTCAAAATCGACCATCAAGTCATCTCCGAACGTCACTTTCGAAGGCATCACACTTTCAGTAACGAATCCTCGCATCCGCGGTATCTCGCCCTCTTCCGCGAGGTCGCGTGACTCAAACGTTTGCCACTGCGCGTCCGAGGCAATCACGGATTTCGCGGTTGCTCGTCGGCTCTCAATCTGCTGGTCACTTTCCAACAGCCAATAGAATTGTTTGGGCAACCGACGTAGCGACCTCTCTGCCGCAGCCCGCTGTTGATCCGATGGGGCGTGCGGGATTTCGATCCCGAAGTGAATGTTTTCGCCGTCATCCATCGTGCGAACGCGATGTCCCTCAATCAGGCTCTGGTCGGCGAACAACGGAATGACCGCCAAGGATTGTTGGAATCTTTTGCGGGGAATCCCTACTAGGAACCAGACCTTACGATTGGCTTCGATGAACGTCTCGACTCCCATGAAAATGGTTGCGCCACGTTGACGTTGGCCGTATTCGATTAACGCTTTTCCGTGAGCAATGATGCCGTCAGCCCCATCGGCCCGGTCGCGATAATTCATGACGCCAACGTTGTCGAACATGTCGATGCAGTGAAAACTGGCTGCTTTGCGAACTCCGTTGAATTCGACCGCTGCGTTAGCTTCGCCAGTGTTTTTGTCCGTCGCCTGCCACCAAAATGGGATATCAACGCCGAACTGCATGTTCGAGTTTTCGCGAATGCGTCGTTGACACTCGACATTCAATTCCAGGTATTGGCGGAGGATTTGTTCGCGACGTGAAGGCGAATGCCAACCGAGCAACAGATAAGGTTCATTATCGAAATGAACGCCGTCGAATTTTTCTTGCTCTTTGCCTTGCGAATTGAATTGCATCACCGCATCCACGAGGCCAAGCGGAATGTCGTGATTTTGTGTGAGGCAGTGCTCGGGGGCTCCGTCTAACGCGTGAATGCGGATGTTTCGCGAATGAGCTTCGGTGATGAAGCTGCGTAGTTCCTGTTGCATCAACACGGTGATGCGGGCCGATGGCGATTCCTTGGGGGCGGTTACCGATACCTTTGACGGTTCGGTTAGCTTAGACAACTTGGTCCGCTCGACCTTGTAGGGCAACTGCAGCCAGATTTGGCCGATTTCGTGTGTTTGGCAGAAATCAAAAAGTTCGTACCAACGCGGTGTGCTGCCCAGCAGTTCTTTTGTGGACCATAGCCACAGCGTGCGTGAGGGGGCTGTCGGTTGCGGACGATCCGCTTGTGGTTCCGGCTTGACGTTGGCCGGAATCATTTGATTCGGATCCGATTTGAATGCAACATCTTCGATATAGA
Source organism: Novipirellula sp. (assembly GCF_041583735.1). Taxonomy (NCBI): domain Bacteria; kingdom Pseudomonadati; phylum Planctomycetota; class Planctomycetia; order Pirellulales; family Pirellulaceae; genus Novipirellula; species Novipirellula sp. The sequence continues at coordinate 7,198 of NZ_JBFHFD010000120.1, read as the reverse complement.
TTTTAAATCCGCCGACCTCTGCAAACTCAAGGGTCAATCCTGCGAGTTGCGAACAGTCGATATTGGTGGAGCGAAGCGGCACAATCACCTCTTGCCATGCTTGGGTAACTCCGCCATCAAGAAACTGATCGACGGGCCCCACCAACTCCGAGTCCTCCTTGGCGATCCAATTCTCGTCTGACAAACGGATGTTGAAGCTTTCACCGCCGCGCTCCCCACGAACCCAAAACGATAGATGTGTATATGCCTGTGCATCAAAGTAGGTTGGCTGCAAAGCGTGCATGTCAAAGAAATGAATCCAATAGCCGCAGAACCCGGCGTTGGCTTTGGTCGCCTCGACTCGCATGCTGTATCCATTGTCACCACGCCTCGGATCAGGCACTCGCATCGCCGAGGCGAATGAGGGCGATCGTTGAAACGTAGAACGGTATCCTTCGAGTCGGTTCTGGACCGGCTGATCAAAACGATCCGCGATCAACAGCGACGATGCGGCATCAGCGGCCAAGGCTTGCGTGCGAGGGGATGCAGCGAGATCGTCCGCATGCGATGAAGCAGCGATAATGACGCCACAGAAGCACAGCAGGTAGTAGCAAGGGTTCATTCGATTTTCATTCCTGTACTTAGACAGCTTGAATTGCATTGGGCTGTTCTGCCTACTCCGTATTCGCATTCGTCTTGGCAACCTGCGACGAATTGATACGAACGACTTCGACTTCGGCCGATCGAGCAACGCCTGCAGGTAATTTTTCAATCGACATTCCAGGACGGAGATGGGTCGTTTGCTCTGCGTCGGGATAGATCGCTACGATGCGAAATCGAGTGCCTGTGGGAGTACTGTCATTGCCAAATCGAGCTGACGAAACAAAACGATTTTTTCCATCAGACGCGGAAACCCCCTGCACCCACCAATCGTCATTGGCTTGAGTCGAACGAACCAAGATGACCGGCTTTCTTTCGTCCAATGCGTAACACGTGACCGAATCGGCTCGTTCCACGTGACTGTTTTCGGTTGGGCTTTGGATCAATTCAGGTTGTTCCGCTATCGAGCCGACTCGCTTTATTTCAGGAAGACCTTCTCGTTTCGTCAGGATCCTTTTAGGTTTTCCCAAGATGCCGTCGGGCTTTTTCAGGATCACGACGGTTTTCACCGAGCGGGCCAAGTTCGCAGGCAACTCACGAAAAGACGTTCCTGGCTCAAACAGCTCTCTGGCTTCTGCCGTCGGTACCATCAATACAACAATTTGGAAGCGGCTTCCGTCGATGGAATCGTCGTTGCCGATTTGTGCAGAGGCTTTGAAGGAGCGTTGAGATGTTTTCGTTGGCCGCTCTTGTGCCCACCATTGGCAGTCGGGTTGATCGGCCTTGACTAACACAACGGGGTAACCTGGCGCCAGAACCTTGCCCGCAACCTCGACGACATGTTCCACTCTCTCTTGCGGTTGAGGGTTCTGCAGGACAACCCCGGTGTTTTTCGTCTCATCGCCTTGAACCATGGTCACGGGCATGGTGGCAAACAATGCGGTGCTGACAAGCATAGTGAATTTCATTGGGATGTTCCTTCGCGCTGAGCGCACTTGGTTGATGTTTCGACCACGTCTGAGAAGTTATCAAACTTCTTAGCTACCCCCCCGAAAATCCATCGCGACATCCGATTGAAATTCCAAGTCGCTGGCGGTCGAGACGAATGCGTTCCGTCTGCATGATTATTGGGTCGTTCCAACAACGGCACGCTTAACGAACAGGGACTCCTTGCGGTTGAATTGATTCGGGTCACAACGATTTTGTCGATTAAGGAAGGGAGGCCGAACCACGCATCAGAATGAGCTTGGCCTGCGCAACCGTGCTCATCGTTACGACAGTCGACTGCACCGGTGTGTTTGGGCAACTCGGATGATGCTTTTTCACTTCATCAATTTGGGAGAGCTACGGTTTTTCGTAAGCGACGATTGTCGGATTACAGAGGGGCATGCGTTTAATTGAATTGAATGGGGCACAACCATGAAATATTTAAGGAACAAGACATGCAACCACCAGGAAACCAAGATGATTCGCGGGACAGCGTTGCCCAATTAGAGTCAGTTGATGGACGGACCACACGGCGAACTGCAGCGGATACCGGAAGCAACCATGCGTCGCAGTCGACTTGGCGGGGAATTCGTCAAGCGTCTGAATGCAGGCCGCGAAGATCCCCCAGCCCACCGCGCCCTCCGGCGCCGATTACCCCGGTTCCAATACGTCCCAAGAGAAGTCTGTTCACCGGTTCGCTGCTCATCTGCTTGTGCACGGCGATTGGCTACTACGTTTGGGATTGGCAACTGCGATACCAATCGCACGGAGTCGTTCAGGGAAGAGTTTTGCAAGTAACGCCGCCCTGGGATGGAAACGTGCTGACGTTGCAGGTGCGCGAAGGCGACTCCGTTCGTCAAGGCCAGGTGCTGTTAACGGTCACCAATATCGAGCAAGAGCAACGGACAGCCGAAGTCGCTGACGCTCTGAAACTCGCCCAAGCAACGTTAGAGGCAAAGGTCTCGGAGATGCGCTGGCAATCGCAATTGCGTGGTGACCGGAACCAGAAAGCGCTTGGCGAGTACTACGAGATGTGCGGCGAACTTTCGAGCCAACGCACCCAGTTGATGCAGGCCGAAAGCGAACTGCAACGCTTGCGGGCGACGCGAGAAAAGAACGAGATGGCGGTCCGCAACAAAGACTTGGAAAACGCAAGTTACCTCGTCGAAGGGCTGCGAGCGAAGTGCGAAAAACAAACCGAAGCTGTAGCGGAAATGAAAAAGCGAGTTGAGATCTATGAACAATTTGCAGACGACGCGTCGGCAACGATTCAGCCCGCAATGCTGCAAATCAGTAATCTTCAGGCCGAATTAGTTCGTCTGCGAGAAGTTGTCCAACAGGGGCGAATCGGTTCGCCTGTAAACGGAACGGTGCTCAAGGTGCGTCGTTTCGCAGGCGACTACGCCAATGCCTCGGAAACTGTCATGGAGATTCTAGAAGACTCCACGATCGAACCGGTTTTGTATTACTCGCAGAACAACGCAGACAAACTACGAGTCGGAGACGAGGTAAAGATCGATATTCGTCCGGGGGTAAAGCGACTTCGCTGCCGAATTACACGTATCGGCGAGCAATTGGAATACGCGCCGCCTAACATCGAACGTTACTACCGCAAAAATGAGAAGCTGTTGCCGGTCTATCTTCAGCCTTGCGATGTCAAGAACATCGAGTCACTGCTGTACTTGGGCAGCGAAATTGATGTTCCACGTTTTTCGTTAGCGACAGCGAACGAATAAGACGTGCTGAGTGGTAGTGGACGAGGCGATGAGTCCTCCGATTGTGCGAGTCGCCTCGTTCACTACGCTCATTCTTGATTCGCTATCGCTTCATGCCCGCGAATGCCTCCGCTGCCAGTCGCTGTATTAAAGGCGGTCGGGCTCGAAATCCGCTTGCCGATGATGCGGCCCCCACGCTGCCAACTTTCACAACATAATCAAAGGTCAATTCATGCACACCTCTATCGATCAACCAAGATATGCCACAGCTAACCGCTCGGAAGAAACACTTCCGGTTCCGACTGAATTGCTAGGAGGGGCAGCTTCGGATGCCGCTAATTCCTCGGCATTCTCGGGGCCCAACGGGCCCTTGAAAGCTCCCCACTTTTCGATGAACCGTACGGATTGCGGTGACGAAATCGACGAATCGCGGTATGCGGTGACTCGGGGCGTCTTTGCCATCCCCATCTTGCACGACCATTCTCCCGATGTGGGGCACTCTGCCGAAGGAATGACGATTGAAATCGGCCGAGACAGCATCGTCTTCGAGTTGGCCACAAGGACACGACCCGCGACTTCAAAATGGTTGCTGGGAATCGAAACAGAGAACGGCGAGTTGGAGTTTACCACGGTTGTTTCGCGATATGTATCACAATCCGGATTGGGGCTGCGCATCTCTGCGGCATTCGTTTCTCCCGACGACGATCCTCTAGCGGACGATAACTTGACGCCGACGCTGGACCCACAGGACCTGACCTTTCACACAAAACTGTCACGGGTTGTGTTGAACAAATGGGTGGCATTGGGGGTGTTGCAGCCGCGATTGGTCGACCGTGTTCTGGTTTGTCGAGGCTGTGGTTCGCTGCCGACATTTCGACGCGGATGTCGAAACTGCGGATCAATCGAGGTGAAATCGCAACGTATGATTCATCACTTTGCCTGTGCTCACGTCGATCACGTCGCCTGCTTTGGCCATACCGCGGAACTGGCATGTCCTAAATGCCTTGCAACGAAATTGGTTGTGGGGGCGGACTTTGAATACCTTGACGGACCACTGCTGTGCCTTGAGTGCCAATGGTCCGACACAGAACTGTTGACGATCGCGCGGTGCGGCAGTTGCGGTGACGAATGTGCATTAAACCAAACCGTTGAAAAGGAAATGGTGGAATATCGTGTTAACCGATTGGAGCTATTGGATCTCGTCGCTGCGAATTGACCAGTTGCTGGCTGCTCTGCTGCCGCTGCTATTGTTCGATAGTCTGAGATATTCGTTAGGTTCGCTGGTGATTTGGCTGTGCGATTTTGCCCGTGAAATCGGCTGCGTATTGCGGGGCAACCGGACCGAGCCGCGGTTTGGACATTGCCCATCGGTGTGTGTCGTCATCGCCGGCTTGAACGAAGCCGAAACATTACCTCATACGCTGCGGTCAGTCTGGAACACCTATCCGCGATTGGAAATTATCGTGGTCGACGACGGATCGCGTGACGCGATGAGCCAAGTGGCCACGGAATTTGCACGTGATCACGCCGGTGTGACTGTCCTGAGAAAACGCAAACGCGGCGGCAAATCGTCGGCGCTTAACTTCGCGTTACCGTTCACCAGCGCCGAGATTATCATCGGCGTCGACAGTGACTCGCACGTTGGCGAAAATGCGATTTGGGAAATTGTCCAACCATTTGTTAATCCGCAGATCGGTGCGGTATCCGCCGCCGTCATGGCGCGCAACGCGAACGTCAATTTAGTGACCAGGATGCAGGGTCTGGAGTACCTACGATCCATCTTTTTGGGGCGTCTGTTTGCTGATCGTATCGGAACATTGGGGATCGTCTCCGGAGCGTTTGGCGCTTTCCGTCGCGAGGCTTTGTTGCGAACGGGTGGATGGGACGTTGGACCTGGCGAAGATGGGGATTTAGCACTCCGTATACGAAAATCAGGCTACCAAATTGCGTTCGCGCCCTACGCCCAATGTTTCACAAATGTGCCGACGGTCGCTGAGACGTTAGTCAAGCAGCGTCGCCGTTGGGAGTGGGCAGTGATTACGTTGGAATGCCGCAAGCATGTTGATTTAGCAAATCCGTTGTCCAAGAACTTCTGCATCAGCAACCTCGCCATGTTGGCGGATCGCTGGACCTTTAATCTGTTCTTGCAATTTGTCTGCTGGGGATACATGGGGTGGCTGTGCATTCACGCCAACGAAGACACGTGGAAGCTGTTCTTCTTGTATTACCTGGTTTTCTTGGTATTGGAATCGATTCAGGTGGCTGTCCTGCTGTACTATTCCAACGATCGCCGTCGCGACTTGAGCGTTGGTTTGGCCGTGCCGTTGATGCCGTTGTATCAATTTGCATTGCGAGCGGTGATGTTCTTTGGCGTTCTCGAAGAACTGTTTTTTCGCAGATCGCACCACGACAACTTTGTTCCAGAACACGTTCGTCGATCAACGTGGCATTGGTAGGTGTGCATCTTGATCAATCAGACCATTGCCCTCCGCAGTGGGGATTAATTCTGGGGTGCGGACCTCCGTCATTTCACCTGCTAATTGACAGCTCGGCACCGATTCGATGGCATCGGATTGAAAGAAGACGTCTAAGTAAGCCAGATAGGTTCCGCGTACGTAATGAACCACGGCTACCGCCATCGAATGTTCGACTTGCGTTCGGGCCAGTGCTATCTCGGCATCGACGGCGCGTTGGATCGCGATATTGACGAATTCCAGTGGAATGTCGACGACTTGATATTTTTCGCGAATTGCCTCCACGCGTTGCCGCGCCCCGACAACACGATGTTGGTTGGCTTCATTGGTCACGAAAGCGCGGTGCAGTTCCGCAAACGCGGCGTCCAGTTCGATCGTGACTTGACGCTGTTGCTCGCGATAGATGGCTTGTTCTCGCATTAATTGGAACTGAGCATTCCGCACCGCTGTATGGCCTCGGCGGAAACCGACAGGAGCTTTCCATTCAAACCCCACGGTCCAATCTTGCAAATCACCGCGCAACAAGTCTGCGTAGGCGCCACTGTTAGCCTCGCTGGTCGTTCCCAACAATTCCTGACCAAACCCGTGCACTCGATATTGGCCAATCAAATCGACTTGCGGCTGTAGGAAGTTGCGGGCGGCGACCAGTTCGTATTCTAGCCTTCTGATTTTCAGTTGCTGAGTCTGGAGTTCAATTCTCTGCTGAAGAGCGAAAGCAAACGAAGTCGGACGGTCGAATATGATCTCAGCCTGGATCGTCTCGTCGATAGGTCGAATCAACTTACCGTCGTGCAAGGGAATTCCGATCAAAAATCGCAATCGACGTTCGGCCGCCAGCAAGCCGGTCTCGAAATCAACGGTGCTATTGTTGGCTGCGTTCGAGGCAGCGAGACCAGCCGTCCGCCCGATGAAAGCGTTCTCGACCTCCGTGACCCACGCATAGTAGCGTTCGCGAGCTAAGGATTCTTCTGCGCCGTCGGCATCGCCCGTCGCAAGCCGTGCCTGCACTATACGCCACGTTGCCAATGCCGCATCGCGTCCTTGAATTTTGGCGTCTAAATTGCGATAGGAAAGCAACAGATCCCAGTAGGCGCGTTCGACGTCAAGCAGCAAGTCGCGAACGGCGGCTTGGAAATCGGCAATTTCAATGTGGGTATTGAGTTGGGCAATCCGCACTCCCCGGTAGTTTCCCGGCGTGGAACTTGGACCCGCAATCTGGTTGAACACGCGTCCTGAGCCTTGTTTCAAGGGATGGCGAATCTCGCCTTGAAAACCACCCGTAAAGCTTTGTGGAAACCGATTGAGAGGCGAATTATTGCGATCAAACGTCGTGAGGTTGCCTAATTTAAACTGGGTTCCGCTACGAGTAATCTTTGAGATCGAAAAATCGAGCAGCCCGAGGTTCGTGCGAGGGTCTCGCGTCCCCTGGCCCTCGATCGCATT
>NZ_JBFHFD010000119.1:0-17022 GCF_041583735.1 Novipirellula sp. | reverse complement strand
TGGGCTACCCGTCGCCCAAAAATGCAACGGATCCCTCGCTGATCGAGGCGTTGAAGCAGCGGTCTTGGTGGGGGAACGTTCGCGAACTGCGTAACGCGGTCGAGCATGCATCGGTGATCGCGCGAGGTCGACCGCTGCTGTTGAGTGACTTTCCGGACGAACGACAAAGCAGTAGCGTTACCGCAAGAACGCCGCTGGATTCACTCAGTTCAGCGGTGGCAGCGTGGACGACCCAAGAGTTATCCGCCGGCAGCGAAAATCTAATCGATCTGAACGAACGGTTTCAATCAGCGACGATGCCCATTCTGCTTCAAATCGTGCTTCGGCATACCGAGGGCAATCGAGCCGCCGCCGCCGACATGCTTGGGATTCACCGAGGCACACTGCGCGAATGGATCAAACGCTACCCGCCCGAAAGCGAAACGGCGTGACCCAAACTTGAACTTCCCAAAACTTATTGGAGGCAGGCTCTGAGTGGGCAGTCGCCGGCGCACCGGTGAGGCCTCGCGGTGTTAGACACGTTCAGCGTCACCAGCCCTCCCCGGGGGACTTTTTTTTACTCCTCACTCCTCACTCCTCACTCCTCACTCCTCACTCCTCACTCTCTTTCCGCCTCATACCGGAAATCCGCTGCGATCCCGGCCTTCCCACTCAATTACTGCTCGTTGATGGGATTATCTTCCAAGTCGCCTTCGGTCAAAATTTGGAAGCCCTTTTCGAGAAGCGTCTTCATCGCGAAATCGATATTCTCAACCATGATCGCCACGGCGGGTTTGCCATGAGGCCGAACCAGCAGCGGATAGGCTTGCACGATATTTAATTCGGCCTGCAGCAGCGCCGTGCATACCCGCAGCAGCGGCTGGGGGCCGGTGGGCAATTCGACACCAATCAGATCGGTCTCGATGATCGCCAAACCACTGCGTTCAAGGATTTCTCGCCCACGATCGGCATCGCTCACTAAAAAACGCACAAACGCGCATTCCGCGGCATCACTGATCGAGAGGGCACAAATGCGGATCCCGGTCCCTTCGAACCGCTTGACCACTTCCAAGAGCTGGCCAACGCGATTTTCCAAGAAAACCGTGAACTGGCGAAGTGCCGGATAATTTCGACCACGCGAGGTCTGATATGCGGTCACTGAATCGGATCCATCGCCAACGCTCATCGCAAGCTCGTTTTTGTGCGTGATTACTGATAGAAAATCAAGAAGAAGTTTACGCTTCGACCACATTCGCGGTCAATCTTCGCCAATTCTGGGCTTAACACCGAGACGACACAGAATTGTCAAATTCAGACCAATTTCGCACGATTAAACGGATAAACAGGAAGCTTGATGGATTCGGATCTACTGAAAAACGGTTCAACTCACCAAATCGAAGTTCGCGTCGAATACAACGAAACCGACGGACAGAAACGTGTTCATCACGCCAATTACCTGAATTATTTCGAGCGAGGCCGGGTCGAAATGCTGCGTGCAGGCGGGGTCAGCTACAAGCAATTTGAAGCGTCCGGCCGGATGTTAGTTGTTACCGAAATGAATATTAAGTATTTCGCTGCCGCGGAATTTGACGATGTTCTTACCGTGACGACCACGTTGATCGATGCCAAGAAAGTCCGGCTTTATCACCAATATCGCATTGAACGAGGCGATCAACTGGTGGTCGAAGCCACTTCGACGATCGCCTGTGTCGATGAAAAAGGACGCCCCTGTCGTTTTGCCTAGCCCCCCAGACCCAATGCCCAGGCCCCACCCATTTGCAATGGAATGGCGACTTTCCGTCCCATTTTCAGCCGAATTTTGTCAAACACGGCCGTTTCCACAGCGTTAACGGCTAAATTATGCTGGATCCACCCTGCGAATCCCGTACAATGTTCAGCAGTGTGACTTCCATCACATCCCACCTACCCCCCCACCCCTTTAACATCGCGCTGCCACGATTCCGAATCGTCGACCGACGCCCCAACGTCGGAGATTCGCGACTGTTTCCCCATCCCACCCAAGAAATTCATTGCATTTTTTTCCAATGCCATTTCGCGCAATTCTGTTCCTGTTGAGCATTGCCCTCTGTTTTGCGGGGAATCGGACTGCCGTTGCTCAACAAGATGCCACTGCTGAAAAGGCCTCGGGCCCGCAAGAAAACGTCTCTGACGACCTGCAAGCTTCGGTCGAATTGTGGCAAAACACCGGTTGGCCGCTCGTCGAGCGTCTCTGCGTCGATTGCCATGGTTCCGACGACGGCGACGCGGGTCTCAATCTGAACGTCTACAAAGACATTCAGTCGATTGACGCGGACCTCGGATCGGTGGAACGAGTGCTCGAGATCGTGCGGTTCGGTGCCATGCCTCCGGAGGACGCCGATCTGCCCAGCGACGAAGAGCGCAAGGCCTTGGTCGAGTCGCTCGAACAAATCCTTTACAGCGTCGCCTGCAATTCGCGTCGTGCCCCCAGTAATGCCACCACACGCCGGTTGAACCGAGCCGAATACAACAACACCATTCGCGATCTATTTCACATCGATCTTCGCCCCGCCGACGCGTTTCCGTCGGATGAAGTGGGCGGAGGTTTCGACAACAACGGTGACGTTTTAACATTGTCTCCGTTGTTGATGGAAAAGTATTTCGAAGCGGCCGAAGAAGTCGCCTCCCATGTGATCATCGATCCGGCGACGCTTCCCAAACTTGATGCCGATCTCGCGAGTGATCGTTTGTATGTTCGCGGTGAATCAAAGACGGGAAGTTTCAATGGTCGCTTCCTTGCCCCCGACGCCTATGTGTGGACCGAAGTCGACGTTCCTGTCGATGGCGAATACTCGGTGCGTCTGTATGGCGGAGTTACGGATGAGAAAGCCGAACCGGGACAATTTGGCATCTTCGACAACGATGGAATTTTGCTCGCCAAATACAAACTCAAATACTTCGGCGGCAGCGGTGGCAGTCAGAGCGAAGAAAAACGCTTCCGACTCAAAAAAGGATCGTACCGATTCCAAATCGCACCGCTTGATGAGGACGCCGAAGTCGGCAAAACGAAGTTCAAGCAACATGGCGACTTAACCAAAGAGGTGATCGACAAGCAGCACGCTGACAGCAAGAAGGCGTTGCAACCGAGTGGCAAATTCGACATCGAAAAGTATCCTCACATGGTTCGGCGTCTTAGCTTGGACGGACCGCGAGGATCGCGAAAAGAGGAACTGCCTAAATCGCATTTGGAGATCGTTCGCAAAACCGCCAGCTACGATGGTGGTAAAAAACAGTGGAAGAACGTGGTCGAATCGGCAAGCGAATGTCTCAAACCGCTTATGCGACGAGCATTTCGCGGACCGGTCACTGACGACGAAGTCAAGCAGTTTGCCTCGTTGGTTGAAATTACCACCAAACGAGACGAGAGCTACTACCGCGGGCTGCAAATCGCAGTCACCGGAATTCTGATGTCACCTCGCTTCCTGTTTCGCGTTGAAACTCCTGCAGAGACCGAAAACGCAGAGGGCAAGGCTGCCGATGTCCAACTTACGCAGCATCAACTTGCAACTCGATTATCCTATTTTTTGTGGAGCAGCACACCGGACGAAGCGTTGCTGAAGGACGCTGACGAAGGCAAGCTGAAAGGCAAGGCAATCGAAGATCACGTTCGACGCATGCTAAAGGATGATCGAGCCGATGCACTCGGCAGTGAATTTGCGGCACAGTGGCTCGGGCTTCGCAATCTGAATGGGCATGAAGCCGATGAAAAGCTGTTTCCCAAATACAACGACTCGCTTGCCAATGCGATGTCCGAAGAAACCAAGCGATTGTTCATGCATCTGGTGCGTGAGAATCGGCCTGCACACGAATTGCTGACCGCGGACTACACGTTCTTGAATCCGCAACTCGCAGGGTTCTACAAAGCCGAACATAGTGGCAAGGAACAATTCGAGCGGGTGTCCCTCAAGGCAACCCCTCGCCGCGGAGTCCTTTCGCACGCCAGCGTTTTGACGTTAACAAGCAACCCCAATCGCACCTCGCCGGTACAGCGAGGCAAATGGATTCTCGAGAACATCCTTGGCACGCCTCCACCGGATCCACCGGCCGGAGTCCCGGAGCTAGAGGAAACGCAAACCGCGGACGCCAACGCGTCGTTCCGCGAACAGCTCGAAATCCACCGTGCCGACCCAAGTTGCGCAGCGTGTCACCGCGTGATGGATCAACTCGGATTTGGATTAGAACAATTTGACGCGGTCGGTCAGTTCCGCGAATCGACAACGAAGTCAAAAATTGACGCTTCCGGCAAACTGCCCGGTGGTCGTCGCTTTTCGGGTGCCGCCGATTTGGCCGAGATGCTCGGCAATAGTGAGAAAGATGCGTTCGCCAGAACCGCAATTCGTCGTCTATTGACCTTTTCACTCGGCCGAGAATTGTCGCCTGCGGATCGCTGTGTGATCGAATTGATCGCGAAAAACACGGTAAAAGATGAATATCGCTTTACGGATTTAATTCTTGAAGTGGTGCGTAGTAGTCCCTTTCAGAACCACTTGCGTTCCAACTAAACTATCTCTTGGAGGAGAAACGATGAGCCAGCCAATCAATCGACGAACAATGCTTCGCGGTGCCGGACTTGCCATGGGACTACCATTGCTCGAATCCATGACTCCATTGGCGCGAAGCGCATTTGCGTCCAGTGCGACTGTCGCAGCCGAGAAGCCAGTTCGCATGGCGTGCATTTTCTTTCCCAACGGGGTAATCGTTCCGGAATGGAAACCGACCGGCAGCGGCGATGATTGGCAACTCTCTCCGACACTGAAACCGCTGGAGTCATTTAAATCCAAGATCAATGTGATCTCGGGGCTTGCGCATGACAACGGGCGGGCGCACAAAGACGGTGCAGGCGATCACGCTCGAGGCGGTTCGACCTTCCTTACCGCCGCTCGCCCTGTGAAAACCAGCAGCAATATCAAACTCGGTGTCTCGGTCGATCAAGTCGCGGCCAACCAATTGGTAGGCAAGACGACTTTGCCATCGATCGAACTTGGTTTGCAAGGGAGTCGTAACGCGGGCAGTTGTGACAGTGGTTACAGCTGTGCCTATTCGTCTAACATCTCGTGGCGTAGCGAATCGCAACCGATGCCCAAAGAAGTCAGTCCGCGGATGGCATTCGAGCGAATGTTTGATTCCGGTAGCGACTCGGCGCGTCGCGAACGCGATTTCTATCGCAAGAGTATCTTGGATGTGGTCGCCGCGGACGCCAAACGACTGATGAAAAACGTGGGGCGATCAGACCAACGCAAACTCGACGAATATTTCACCAGTGTCAGTGAAATCGAAGCGAGAATATTGCGCAGCGAGCAAGCGGATCGTGCCGCAATGCCGGACCTGGATGTTCCCTATGGTCGCATCGAGGCGTTTCGTGAACACGCACGACTGATGTACGACATCATGGCTGTGGGATTCCAAACCGATACAACCCGAGTCGCCACATTGATGCTTGACTCCGCCGGCGGCAGTCGCCGCTACTCGGAAATCGATGTCAAAGAAGGACACCACCAACTGAGCCATCATCGCAACCAGGAAGATCAAGTAGCCCAACTGAAAAAGATTGACCGCTACTTGGTTGAGCAATTCGCCTACTTCCTCGAGCGACTCGAGTCGATCAAGGAAGGCGAAGGCACCCTTCTGGATCAGTCGATGGTATTGTATGGCAGCGGAATCAGTGATGGCAATCGTCATCGTCACGAAGATTTGCCGATCGTGCTCGCCGGGGGTGCTGGCGGACAAATTCGCACGGGACGTTACATCGAAACCAAGTCCGAGCGTCCGATGGCGAATCTATTCCTGTCGATGCTCGACAAAATGGGAACGCCTGCCGAATCGATCGGCGACAGCAGCGGCCGGCTCGAAGAGTTGGGTTAGACGCGACGTGGCGGTTACCTGCTAGAGATTATCGCCGGGTCACGAACCAACCCTCGGGTGGATCCGGCAAGTTGAAAGCCTTGTGGTATTGCCGCTGGGTACGCTCGATCCATACCGATGTCCGCTGGTACATCGGAATGGGGTATTGCCGGACCGCTTTACGAGCGAGTTGTTTCGCCCGCGAGAAATCTTGCGAAGCAGCAGCAGCCAATGCCAAGTTGTGCGTTGCGGCAGCCTGCATCGGATGCTCTTCAGCCGCCTTGGTCCAATACTCTGTCGCTTGCTGCCAGTCACCTCGCCGCGCCGCAGCATTGCCACGCAGCACATCTGATTTTCCGAGCGTCAGCATGGGGGCCGCGAGCGAGACGGTTTCGTGGTCAAGTGATGGCGACAACAATCGATAGGAATCACGCACCGCGGCCGCAACCATTTGTTCGTCGGGGTCGATGATCAGGGCCAAGTCGGGATAACGTTTGACCGCCGCCTCACGCTCCACCACAACCGGTTTTCCGCCCGAGGCCGAATGTCCATCGATTGCGGTCAATCGCCACGAGATCGTCAGTTTATCGGGGTCCGCTGGGCGTGCACCGTGAGTCCGTTCGGGAAGCACTTCACCGCGAAGCAGATAATCGTATCCCTCGCGGCGAGCGACCGAAGCGAGCGCCACATCGCTCGATTCATCCTCGGTCGCAGCGACCAAGCGAACTGCGGATTTCTGTTGCAGCGTTTGCGAATCGACAAGATCAAGTTCCCGTCCGTCATCGGTAGGGGCCGAGGCAATGAGTTGCTGTTGAATTTTTTTCGCGATTTTCTCGGGGCCGACCACCTTGGCCACAGCCACTCGTTTGCCCACGGCGGATTGCAGCGTCGGAGGCGTCCAAATCGCGATCGAAGCGCGCGTGCGACAACCGACGCCGAGGGCAATCCCGGCGCAAAGGAGCGTCATACGAAGCAACGTGAGTCTCATGGTGCTTGCTCTGTAACGATTCCCAAGCGGAAGCGTCAACCGCGAAAAGATGCTTATTCACCTCCCCCAAAGGGGAGGTGAGAGTCGGCGGCAGCCGGCTCACCGGTGGGGCTTGTTGTGTTAGAAGTAAACCGTTCGAGCGAGAATTCACCAGCCCTCCCCGGCCGCTTCCTGCGGCCGACCCTCCCAGGGGGAGGGTGAATTCGCGGGCGCGGCCGAACAAAAACGTTGCTTTTTGGGTCCACCTTTCATCTGTGCCCGTATTTCCTAGAATTCTCCCTTTGAACGCTCCGGATTTTCCCCTCTTACGCCAAAGCCGAATCTTCCATGCCTCGTTACAATCCCGCCGAAATTGAGCCACGCTGGCAAGCTTATTGGGAACAAAACCACTCTTTCGCCACTCCGGAAACTCCTGCAGGCAAAAAACGTTACGTTTTGGACATGTTTCCCTACCCCAGCGGCGATGGGCTACATGTCGGGCACCCCGAAGGCTACACGGCGACCGACATCATTTCGCGTTTTGCCCGAGCACGAGGTGAAAGCGTGCTGCACCCAATGGGATTTGACGCATTCGGATTGCCCGCCGAAGAACACGCGATCAAAACCGGCGAACATCCTCGCGTTCAAACCCAGAAAAATATCGATAACTTCACCCGCCAACTCAAAATGCTGGGCTTCAGCTACGACTGGGACCGGGTACTGGCGACCACGGACGAAGATTATTTTCGCTGGACCCAGTGGATCTTTCTGGTTTTGTACGACACCTGGTTTGACAGCGATGCCCAGAAAGGACGTCCGATCGCGGAATTGCCGATCCCTGCGGAGGTGCAATCGCAAGGCGACGCGGCAATCGAAGCGTATCGCGATTCGCAGCGGTTGGCCTATCAAGACGACGCCTTGGTGAATTGGTGCCAAGAACTTGGCACCGTTTTGGCCAACGAAGAGGTGATCGATGGTAAAAGCGACCGCGGAGGCTATCCCGTCAAACGCATCCCGCTGCGTCAATGGATGCTGCGGATCACCGCGTACGCCGAGCGTTTGGCTGACGGATTGGACGAATTGAATTGGCCCACCGGGATCAAGAAACTGCAAACCGATTGGATCGGCCGCAGCACCGGGGCCGAAGTCGATTTCTATATCGGCGATGCCGAGCACTTTGACGCCTGGAAGACAGAGCGTGCTAAGAATGCATTCCCTGCCGAGGCAGGTGAGGATGCCTTGCGCGTCTACACGACCCGTCCAGACACCTTGTTCGGAGCGACCTATATGGTCGTCTCGCCCGAACACCCGTTGGTCGATCGATTGACGACCGCGGCGCAGTCCGAGGCCGTCAACGCGTATCGCGAAAAAGCATCTTTCAAAAGCGACCGCGAACGCACCGAAGGTGATAAAGTCAAAACCGGCGTCTTCACCGGATCGACGGCAATCAATCCCGTCAATGGCGAAGCGATCCCAATCTGGGTCGCCGACTATGTGTTGGCGGGCTATGGAACCGGGGCGATCATGGCCGTTCCTGCTCACGACGAACGTGACTTTGAATTTGCCAAACAGTTCGATTTGAAAGTTGTCCCCGTGGTCGATCCCGCTGCGGATGACCCTAACCGCGATGCGATCCTGGCGGGCGAAGTCTGCTTCGCGGCTCAAGGCCGGGCGATCAACAGTGGTGACTTCAATGGCAAAACCACCGACGAAGTCAAAACGGCTGTGACAGCATGGTTGTCCGAATCAGGACAGGGCAGTGAGGCAGTCAATTTCAAACTTCGCGATTGGTTGTTTAGTCGCCAACGATTCTGGGGCGAGCCGTTCCCAATCCTGCATGAGCTCGACGAAAACGGCGAGCCCACGGGGGTCAAGCGAGCCGTGGATGCTGCGGAACTTCCCGTGCGACTTCCGGATCTAAAAGACTACAAGCCGCATGGACGCCCCGAACCGCCGTTGGCCAAAGCCGATGACGATTGGTTGTACGTTACGATCGATGGCAAACGCTACCGCCGCGAAACCAACACGATGCCTCAGTGGGCCGGTTCATGTTGGTACTACCTGCGATACATCGATCCAAAGAACGATCAAGCGATGATCGATCCGGAAAAAGAAAAGCAGTGGATGCCAGTCGACTTGTATGTCGGCGGGGCGGAGCACGCGGTGTTGCATTTGTTGTACTCGCGTTTTTGGCACAAAGTCCTTTACGATCGCGGACACGTTAGTACCCCCGAACCGTTTGGCCGGCTGGTCAACCAAGGCATGATCCTCGGTTCGCCCCAGTACCACATGAGCGACGAAGATTACCAAGCCGCGAAAGCCGATCTCGATGCCAAAGGAATCTGTGGCGATCGCGTGGACGATGGCGACAAAGCATCCGTCATCTTAAAACAAGCCGATGGCTCGGACTTAAGTGATGATGAAACCGAAAAACGCAAAGGCAACACGTTCTTGGCGGGCACCGATTTCAAAGTATTGGCAAAAGCCGATAAAATGTCCAAGAGCCGCGGCAACGTCGTCAATCCCGACGCCGTCGTGCGGGATTACGGCGCCGATGCGCTGCGATTGTACGAGATGTTCATGGGACCACTCGAAGCGACCAAGCCTTGGTCGATGGACGGTGTCGGCGGAGTCCGCAATTTCTTGGATCGCGTCTGGCGAATGATCATCGATCAGGATGCCGACGAAATCGTGCTGTGCGACGCCATCACCGACGATGCGTGTGACGAAGACCAATTGCGAACGCTGCACCAAACGATTCGCAAAGTCACCGAAGACACCGAAGCGATGAGTTTCAACACGGCGATCGCTCGCATGATGGAATTCACAAACTTCTTCACTCGCTGCGAGAAACGTCCGCGTAAAGCGATGAAGAGCTTCTTGATTTTGTTGTCACCTTACGCTCCGCACTTGGCCGAAGAACTATGGATGCTGTTGGGCGGCGAAGGCTGTATTGCCAAAGCCGCGTGGCCCGAGTGGGACGAAGCCGCATTGGTGGAAAGCAGCATCGAGATTCCCGTCCAAATCAATGGAAAGATCAAAGCCAAGATCAACGTGGCTCCCGACGCAAACAAGGATCAATTGATCGAAATCGCCTTGGCCGACGCCAAAGTAAGCGAGCAGTTGGCGGGCAAAACGATCGTCAAACAAATTGTCGTCCCTGGTCGCTTGGTGAACCTTGTCGTGAAATAAACGAGGATCTTCACGGGGCATTTCAATTGTCGGCCGGAGCATAGCTCCGGCCCAACAAGCCCACCCTCCCGCCGAGAGGGGCGACCGCACGAAGCGGTCGGGGAGGGCTGGTGAAACCATGCTCACACAATCCACTGCTAACACAACGAGCCCCACCGGTGAGCCGGCTACCGCCGACTCTGACCTCCCCACAGGGGAGCTAAATTCAAGGTTACGACTTGCCTGCGTTATAGATCGCAGGGTTGAGCGAGGCGTCGTTGTACATTTTCATCTGACGATACGTCTTGTGACGCTTTCGTCCGGCAAAAATGTCATCCAACAATTGCTGTAGCGACAGCGATAAATCGGCTAGCTGTGTCTCACAGACCGCAAGCCGCTGAGCGACTTTTGCACGATGCTCTTGCTCGGTGTCACTGCGTTCACATTGCTCACCGTAGTGAAACAGCCGCAGCGATAAAATAGAGAGGCGATCGATCACACTGCCCGGCGTCTCGGTGTTGATCGGCGCGTCGGCAGCGACATGGATGCCCGCTGCAGCAACCGCTTCGGAAATCGCGTCATCCACTTTTTCGATCTGGTTGTGACGCTGCTGATTCAATCCATCAATCGTACGCTTGACGGCTGCAATTTCCGTGTCGGTCGCGTTGGGACTCCGAGCCTTGTCCTCCTCGTGCCACAACTGAAAGTTGATGGCATGCTGATCACAAACAAGACCCTTCAGTCCTACAAATGCATGATCGATCGGTTCGACGTGCCAACGCCGAACCAATTCGATTTGCATCCGCGTCAGATCCGTTACCTGAAGCACTGGCAATTGACCTGACATTGCCATGGATCAAACTTCCTTTTCGTCGATCCAAGTCATCATGCGGCGAAGCCCACGGCCGATTTGCTCGACACCGTGTTCTCGTTCCAAACGACGCGTAGCCTTGAAGAAAGGTGCACCGGCACGATTTTCCGAAATCCACTTGCGAGCGAATTCACCGTGTTGGATTTCAGTCAAAATCTTCTTCATTTCGGCTTTGGTTTCGTCCGTAATGATGCGTGGACCGCTGACGTAGTCGCCGTACTCGGCAGTATTGCTGATGCTATAACGCATGTAGCTCAAACCACCTTGGTACAACAAATCGACGATCAGCTTCAATTCGTGCATGCACTCAAAGTAAGCCATTTCAGGCTGATAGCCTGCTTCGACAAGCGTTTCAAAGCCAGCCTTGACCAACTCGCTAACGCCGCCGCAAAGCACAACTTGTTCTCCGAACAAATCGGTTTCAGTCTCTTCGGCGAACGTGGTCTCGATCACACCACCACGCGTTCCGCCGATCGCTTTGGCGTAAGCCAAACCGATTTGCTTGGTGGATTCCGAAGCTCCATCACCAAGCGCGATCAAACAAGGGACGCCGCCACCTTTTTCGTATTCGCTACGCACCAAGTGGCCAGGGCCTTTGGGAGCAACCAACAAAGTGTCGATTCCCTTGGGCGGCTCGATTTGGCCGAAGTGGATATTGAAACCGTGCGAGCACATCAAAACATTGCCAGGCTTCAAGTTTGGCTCGATGTGTTGGCGATAGATGTCGCCTTGAACTTCATCGGGAAGCAGGACGTTGATGACATCGGCTGCTTTGGTCGCTTCGTCGATCGACATTGGCTTGAAGCCGTGTGAAACGGCCAAGTCGTAGTTCGCCGAGCCGGGGCGTTGCCCGATGATCACATCACATCCGCTGTCGCGAAGGTTTTGAGCCTGTGCGTGACCTTGCGAACCGTAGCCAAGAATTGCGACGGTCTTGCCTTTGAGGTGAGACAGATCGGCATCGTTTTCGTAGTAAATCGTAGCAGCCATAACAGGGCTCAAATCTTTGGGTTGTTAAGTAAGAAATTGTCTATGTGTTTAAGAAAACTTTGGGGGGGCGGCAGAACGTTGAATCGTTAGACCGTCACCGCTTTGGGCGAGTCGCTGATGCGTGGCACCCCGGCATCGCTGCGAACCATTGCAATGCGACCGGTACGAGCCAATTCGGTAATCCCGTAAGGACGCATCCGCTCGATGAACGCTTGCACCTTGTTCTCGCGACCGCTGATTTCGACCATGATTTCACTCGGGCCGACGTCGACGATCTTGCCACGAAAAATATCGACAAGCTCTCGAATTTCGCTGCGGACCGGACCGGCGGGAGCCTTGACCTTCATTAACAATAGGTCTCGTTCGACGTAATCACGACTACTGACGTCCAGCACTTGGACGACCGTCACAATCTTTTCCAGCTGCTTGCCGACCTGCTCAAGCACGCGGTCGTCTCCCACGACGACAAACGTCATGCGAGAAAGATGCTTGTCTTCGGTCTCACCGACCGCAAGCGAATCGATGTTGTATCCGCGTGAGGCAAGCATGCCGGAGATGTGGGCCAGAACGCCTGGAACGTTTTGGACAAGTGCACTGAGCACATGCCGCTGGTTGTCGTTGCTCATCAGATGGGGGGTGTCGTCATCTACGAGGATTTGGATTGAACCGCTTTGTCGAGCGTAGCATGATAATTTTGGCGACAAAAACCAACAAGGGCTTAGACACGTTCCGAAGCGAATCGTCACGTGTCCCATGGGTCGCCACCGGCGAGGACAGCTCGGCCGCCCAGGATGTTCACGCGAAAACGCGGCAAATAACCATAAAAACGTCTCTAGAGTGAACTTGGTTGCTAAGCTAATGTGAGGTGCGGATCGATACGTTTTCCGCTCGTAATCTCCCCCCATCTTCTCCATTCGCTCCGTTCGCACCGCCTGGAACCTCGGCAAAACCATGAATTTTCGTGTTGAATTGCCAGCATATCGTGGCCCGCTCGACCTGCTGCTCTACTTGGTTCGTCGCCAGGAAGTGTCGCTTCCGGAGGTGTCATTGTCCAAGATTGTCGACCAGTACCTCGGCTATATGGATATTTTGCAAGAGTTGGACTTGGGCGATGTGGGCGACTTTCTCGACTTGGCATCGACGTTGGTCGAGATGAAAAGTCAGGCGGTATTGCCCAAAATTGTCGAAGACAGCGAAGAGGAAGAGATTGTCGATCCGCAATCCGAGCTGATCGAACGGCTGCTGCAATACAAAGAAATCCGCGACGCCGCCTCGATTCTTGACGAGATGGGCAGTCGGTGGCAGCAGCGGTACGAGCGAATGTCGGACGATCTGCCCACCCGCCGGGTCGATTTGGGGGATCAACCGATCATCGACCTGGAAATCTGGGACTTAGTCAGCGCGTTCGGGCGAATTATGCGTGAAGCCGCCGGCCCGCCCGCCACCGAAGTGGTCTACGACGACACGCCGATCCACGTCTATATGCAGCGAATTCACGAACGACTGCAAACTTCCGAACAGGTGCATTTGATGGACCTGGTCACCGGCGGCATCCACAAATCGTCGCTGATCGGCTGGTTTCTAGCCACACTCGAATTGACCCGGCACCATGGCGCCGCGGTCCTGCAGCACGAGCATGGCGATATCTATGTCGTCCGCACGGCGAACTATTCGGACAGTTTGAATGTCAACGAAGTCGATAACTACGGCACCAAAGCGATTGAAGCGAGCAACATGCCGATCCGCATGCGATAAAGTCGCTGATCGCGTCCGGTACAGCAAACGAACGCTTCACGATATCTTGTTCGGGCCCAGACAAGTTCCTTCACAATTTGCACTCAATGCTACGGCCCGATGGTTGAAAACCTTCCTGTTCTTTCTCACGTCCACAATGGTCTGACTATTGAAGGCTACTCGCGTGCGGCCGTGCAAACGTATTGGCGCGTCAATGAGCTGAAGGTGCTGTTTGATTGTGGCGGGCAGCCGTGGGACTTCATGGGCACGCCCACCATGTTTATCTCGCATACGCATCTCGACCACGTCGCCGCCTTACCCGCCTACGTTTCGCGGCGGCGGATGATGAAAATGGATCCGCCAGTGATCTACCTTCCCGATTCCGCAGTCGACGCCACTTGGGACATGTTGCAGTTATTCCGCCGACTCGATCGCGGTGCGATGCCTTGCGAATTGATCGGACTGCTGCCCGGCGATGAAACGTCCATCAGCCGCGAGTACATCGTCACATCCCTGCCGACGCGTCACACAATCGATTCACTCGGATTTGTCATCCACCAGCGGCGTCACAAATTAAAGCCCGAATTCCAAGGACTCGAAGGCGATAAGATCCGCGACCTGAAACTTGCGGGAACCGAGATTACCGAAGAGACACGCGTACCGGTATTCGCCTATACCGGTGACACCTCGCCGCCGGGACTCGACAACAATCCTGTCTTTTACGAAGCCAAAACGTTGGTCAGCGAACTTACTTTCGTCGCGCCCGAGCACCGCAAAGAAAAAATCCACAAGCACGGCCATATGCACATTGACGATTACCGGCAACGTGCCGACCGTTTCCAGAACGAATTAATCATCGCATCTCACCTCAGCACGCGTTACAACGACGCGCAAGTAAAGCGGCTCGCTCAAAAGGCACTTCCCGATGCCCTCGGTGGCCGCATGAAACTGTGGCTTTAAACATGCAATCTGCTTCGCATGCCCCTCTCGATTGGACTTGGCCGACACCTCGATCGGCCTACGTTCATGTTCCGTTTTGTCGACATCGCTGTGGCTATTGCAACTTTTCCGTGATCGCCGACCGCGATGACTTGGTCCAGCCATTTTTGTCCGCCATCGATCAAGAACTTGGGCAACTTGATCGCCCTCAAATCGACACGCTGTTTTTAGGCGGCGGAACTCCGACGCATCTAAGCATCCCCCAGCTCGAATGGCTACTGAAACAGATCGAGCTGCGATTTTGTCTGACCGAGCAAGCCGAGCGCAGTGTCGAAGCCAACCCCGAAGATATCGACGAAGAGAAACTACGCGTGCTGGCCGATCACGGGATCAACCGCATCAGCCTCGGGGTGCAGTCTTTTACGCCAACGAAATTAAAATTATTGGAGCGCAGCCATACTGCTGCTCAAGCCGCTGCGGCGATCGAATTGGCGGCGAAGTGGATTGGCAACGTTTCGATTGATTTGATTTTCGCCGCGCCGCAGGAAACCGTTGCCGATTGGCAGGCAGATTTACAAACCGCACTCGATTTGCCGATCAACCATCTGTCGACTTATGCGTTAACGTTCGAAAAAGGGACGGCGTTTTGGACGGCGAAACGCGCCGGGCGGTTGGATGGAGTGGACGAGGCGAGCGAAGTCGCGATGTACATGATGACGCGTGAACAATCGGCCGCGCGAGGACTGAGTCACTACGAGATTTCCAACTTTGCTCGTGAAGGATTTCGTTGTCGCCACAACCTCGCGTACTGGCAAGGTCGAGGCTGGTACGCCGCCGGCCCGGGTGCAGCCCGCTTTGTTGGCGGACATCGTGAAGTCAATCATCGCAGCACCACCACGTATCTAAAGCGAATGGAGCGAAACGAATCGCCCGTCGCCGAATCCGACGCAATCACACCGCTGCAATACGCACGGGAACGCGCCGCGTTTGGCATCCGCATGATCGATGGTATCGACATCGAATCCCTTGCCCACGAAACCAAGATCGACCTTCAACGGGAATGCGGTGATGCGATTGAAAAGTCGATTGCGCAAGGCCTGCTTGAGCGACAGGGAAATCACATCCGCTTGAGCGAACAAGGAATTCTGTTTGCCGATTCGGTCGCATCCGAGCTACTCGGCTGAGCAATTGTGGGATAGGCTTCCAGCCTGTCATCGGCCAATTTAGCCATTTCTTTCACCTCCCCGAAACTTGTTTTGGGGAGGTCAGAGCGAGCGGAGCAAGCTCTGGGTGGGGCCTCGGAGTGTTAGAAATGGACAGTGCAAGTTCAGTGCAACCAGCCCTCCCCGGCCACTCCTTCCGTGTCTCCGTGTCTCCGTGTCTCCGTGTCTCCTCACTCACGGAACCTAATCGCGTTGCCATGCCACAACACTTCCAAGTCGGCGCGGGTCCAAATCTCGGCTCCGACCGCTGGGTCCGCGACCACAAACCCGCCTCGCGAGTTTTTACCTAGCAGCACCACGCTGTGGCCGAGTCCTGGGACCCAACCCCATTGGTCGGCGTAGCGTGGATCGTCCACTCCGGAAATCGGCAACTCGACCATAATCAACACAGGCCAAATATTCTCAGACTCGAGTTGATCCAAGCTAAGCGTCAGTGCTTGAACATCCCGGTGATGACGGTTGGCCATCCATTTCACTCCACGAAACAAACCGAGCGTGGGTGTCCCACTTTCGTCGGTCAAACACAGAGGAATCAGTTCCTTTTCGCTCGCCTCGATCCCGCCCGCTCGCAGGAACGTGGCGGCCGCGCAGGGGCTGCAGGTTGCCCACGATGTCTGTAGCGTGATTCCGCGAAACACCTCGTCGCCCCCTTCCGGAGGCGGACGCAACCAAACACCCACAAACGGCCACAATACCGTCGCCAATGACGCAAAACCAAGCGACATGGCCAGCAGAGATTGACGCCAATGAGGCGTATTGGGCAATCGATACACGATCCCCGCCGCGATCGCGGCAAGCAGCGGCGTAAAATTGGACCAAACGATCACTGCAGAATCATCGATCCACTTGGCCCAATACAGTCGCCCCGCCGAATAGAACAGAAACGCAAACATACCGCTAACGACGATCGTCAACATCAACACGACGCCTTGTCCCTCACGAGACGACGCCATTTTCTTCCCTGGGCCTAACAAGACAGCCGATAGAATGCCGACCGCTAACGACAGGCTCATCATTACCAGAATCGCCTGAAAAAGATCGTCCATAAAACCAATTGAACCGCAATGGGGAACCGAGCCGACGCACCGGTGAGATACGCGTGAGGTCGTCGAGTGGTTCGCGAGCGGCTGGCTCGTGCCATTTAAGCAGACACCGTGTTATTTGGGCACCACGTCGGCTCAATCGAGCAGACGTTTGCAGTTCAACCTCAAATTCTCAACCGCTTCGATACAGCTATGACAGAGACGATGAATTTCTTGTGAATTATT
>NZ_JBFHFD010000118.1:0-17024 GCF_041583735.1 Novipirellula sp. | reverse complement strand
GTTGGAAGGACGTGCGAACAACTGGGCTTCGGCCAGCATTCATGCCGATCTTTTCGAGATCGCTCACATTTACTTGCCACAACAGAGCAACGAAGCGTTGCCGAGCGAACAATACTCGTTGGCAATGGTTTCGGGTTGCGATTACTTGGAAATGAAGGGAGCGATCGAAACGCTTTGCCAACGCATGGGCATCGCCGATCCTGTCCAGGTGAAAGCGATCGAGCGGAGTGGGTTTGCCAAGGGCGCCGTGGTCGAAGTCAGCTGTGGCGAGCGAATGGTGGGCTATTTGGGCATCGTCGATCCGAAGGTGCTGAAATCGTGGAAGTTGCCTGCCCCGGTGGTTGCCGCCGAGTTCTCGCTACCGACTCTGCTGGAGGCGGCATCGCTTGTTCCGCAACAGCAGAGTGTCAGCATGTTCCCCTCGGTCGAGCGTGATTTGAACTTTGTGGTTGCCGAATCGGTCCGCTGGAGTGAGCTAGAACGCGTCGTGCGGGCGGCAGTAGGCGAAGAGCTTGCGGGCGTTCGCTACTGTGAAACGTACCGTGACCCGGCCAAAGACGGCAAGGATCGCAAACGCGTCTTGATGTCGGTGTCCTTGCAACTGCACGACGGCACGCTCAGTGGCGAACAAGCCGACCAATTGATTGGTCAAGTCATCGGCGCGTGCAAGCAAGAACTGGCCGCTGAGTTGCTTTCGTAGGCCGGACTCAAATCGCGAGCGTTCATGCTGCGGCGGACTCAAGTGCTTTCTGAACCTTCACAACGCTGTCGTAGCGATTGACGTCGAAAAGTTCATCGTCCAATACTCCCGAGCGGACGCTCAGGATAGGTGGCTTGCAGCATATCGACCTCTCCCAAACGCAGTTTGGGAGAGGTCGAGCAGAGCCTTTAGCGATTGCTCGGGTGAGGGCCGTCCGAGCAAGCCGGGTCGAACGACACATCAAGATGGCTCACCGCGGCTCTCACCCGGACGAGGCCTAAAGGGCCCGCCCGACCTCTCCCGAGCAGACGCTCGGGAGAGGTGGATTGTCCGCCCCGCCGGCAGCGTTTGTGAAGGTGAGTCCGTTACCGCCGCGTTCCGGCCTACAACGAATCCAGTTACGACACGAAACGTTCGTGCAAGTCTTTGTAGAGCCCGTTTTGTTTTAGCAGTTCCTCGTGCCGGCCTTGCTCGGCGATTTTTCCGTGCGACATGACCAGGATTTGATCGGCGGTCCGGATCGTACTCAAACGGTGAGCGATCACGAGACTGGTGCGATTCTCGAGTAGCCGCCCCAGCGCTTTTTGAATTCGCAATTCCGTCAGTGTGTCCACCGCACTGGTGGCTTCGTCTAGGATTAAGATCCGTGGGTTGGCGACCAGGGCGCGGGCAAAGCAGATCAGTTGGCGTTGCCCCAGCGAGACACGGCCGCCACGTGATCCGGCTTGCGTTTGCAGACCCTCGGGTAAATCCTCAATCAACCACTCGCAATCGAGCGACCGCAAGGCTTCGACGGCATCGGATTCGGTCGCGCCGTCGCGTCCGGCCACGATGTTTTGCAGCACGCTGCCGGTGAACAGATAATTCTGTTGCGGGATGACTGAAATGGCACGCGAAATCGACTCGCTTGTCAGCTCGCGAGTATCCAATCCATCAATGAAAATTTTCCCGTTGGTCGGTAAGTAGTAACGAGAGACCAAATTGGCGATCGTCGACTTGCCGCTGCCGGTTTCACCGACAAGTGCCACCATTTGGCGTGGTTCAGCGACAAACGCAACATCCCGCAGCACCCAATGCCCCGGATCATAGGCAAACGAAACGTTTTCGACGGTTAGTTTACCGTCCACCTGAACGGGTAACGATACTGCCGTCGGCAGATCGGTCCATTCGGGCGGCGTATCGAGCAAGCGAAAGACGCGTTCGGCGCCAGCCATCGCCGTCAGTGCTTGGTTGTATTGGTTTCCCAGGACTTGGATCGGGCTAAAGAATAATCCTGCCAGGAACCAGAACTGGATCAAATCGCCCACGGGCATTGGATCGCTGGCCACAATCGCTCGGTACGCGCCGACGATCAAAACGAGCCCCAACGAAATTTGGCCAGTTAATTCCAACAGCGGCATCAGCAAGCCGTTATGCCGAGCGCTGTTCATGTTGTATTCAGCGTGATCGGCGGTCAATTGGCGAAACAATTCGGCATTGGTATCTTCGCGAGCCAAGGCCTGAGTGACGCGAATCACGGCGACCGATTCGGCAATCGTGGCGGTCACGCGACTGAAACTTTCTTGGACATCGCGATACGCTTCGCTGAGTCGGTTTCGCATCACCCGGCCAATGATCCACATCACGGGACTCATCGCCAACACAACCATCAACAGCGGCAGATCGTACCAGGCCATGATCACCGCGGCGCCGATCATTTGCCCACCCTGGACGAGACTGACGAACAACACGTCCTGGACACCGACGCGGACGGCGTCACAGTCGCTGGTGATACGGCTGATCACTCGCCCTGTTTTCGTTTTCGCATAAAAACTCATCGGCATCTGCTGCAAATGCGAATAGACCGATCCGCGAAGATCGTGCACGATCGCTTCACCTAACTCTAGTGCTAGTCGTTGACGAAACACCAGTGTGAATTGCGTCCAGGCAGCCAAAGCCAACACTCCCAGCGAAGCGATGACGATCGATGTCATCGGAGCGGCGTTGGAGATCGGCCCATTGATCACGGCGCCAATCGACCAAGCCAGCAGCGGCAATTGAACCGCGCGGAGCAGGACGAGCGCGAGCAGCACGTTTCGCTTAGCCGCATACGGACGCATCAATCCCCACAACCGAGCCACCAGCGACAACGACAGCGGCCGCCGATGCGGATCCGCATCAGGGTCGCGTGTGACGCGGACCATGGGGGCGAAGGTGCTGCTCATAAAATTTGCATGATGCTGAAAGGACGTTTGGTTTGGAAAAATTGTCGCTGATCGCTCCGCGATCTTTGCGTTTTGACTGCGGTGCGGTCTACGACGTTAGGAGCTTCGCGTTATGATCGCGGAGCGATCAACGACTTTGATTCAACGACATTGGCTTTGTGCGACTTGGTGGTAGGGGCCTGGCTCACGCATTAATTCTTCGTGCGTTCCTTGCTGAACGATCTCGCCGCGATCTAACACGATCACGCGATCCGCTCCCCGCAATGTACTGAGCCGATGTGCGACGATCAGTGTCGTTCGCCCCTTGGACGCTTCCCCGAGCGCCGCAAGGATTTCATGTTCGGTTTCCGGATCAATTGCCGATACGGGATCATCCAACAGCAAGATCGCGGGGTCGGTTAACAATGCTCGAGCCAAGGCAAGCCGTTGCCTTTGGCCGCCCGAAAGCGACATACCGTATTCGCCGAGAATCGTGTCGTAGCCGTCCGGTGTGGCTTCGATAAAGTCGTGAGCGGCGGCAAGCCGAGCGGCCATTCGCACTTGCTCTCGCGTCGCTCCGGGACAACCAAACGCAATGTTCGCTCCGATCGTGTTGCTCAACAGCAGCGGTTCTTGTAGCACCAAGGCGACTCGGCGGCGGAGCGTTTTTAAATCCCACGCTCGGACGTCAACACCATCAATTTCGACCACGCCGAGGGTGGGATCGTAGAACCGCGGAAGCAAACTGAGCAGCGTCGATTTTCCCTGGCCCACTGCGCCCAGAATTGCCACCCGTTCGCCTGCGCGAATGTGTAGCGAAATGTCCTTTAGGACGGGATTACCCGCGACATATTCAAAGCTGACATTGTGAAAGTGGATTTCGCCGCGAATCGAATCGGGCAGCCACGCATCGTCGGGTTGCGAAACTTCTTCGGCCGCATCGAGCACCTCGAACACTCGCCGCGCCCCCGTCAATGATTGCTGGATCGTTCCGGTCAAACTTGAAAGGTTGCCGACTTGATTGCTGAATTGTTGCAGCAGACCGGCAAAGACGATCAGACCGCTGCCCAGTGGCAAACGGCCGATCGAAGTCAGGTAACCGCCGTAGATCAACAGCACGACGAGATTGATTTGCGTCAGTAACTGGATCGAGGGGCCAAACCGGCTAACACGTTGAAAGACGTCTTGCTGTTGGTTCAACAGATCATCGTTGGCTCTGTCGAACGATATTGTTTCGGCCGCTTGTCGCCCCAGCGACTTGATCACCGCGACGCCGTCCACCGATTCGGCCACCCGCAATACAAGCAGGTCAAACAAATGACGCGACTGGTCGTACATCGGCCGCACGATTCGCGAAAATCGAATACTCGACCACCAAACCACAGGCGTCGTCGCCAAACAAACCAGCGTCAACGTCGCATCGATACGGATCATGAACGTCAAATAGAAGACCAGCGACATCGCCAGGATCGACAGTTGGATCAACACGCCATCGATGAACGCACGCGTGGCTTGGACGTCACCGGTGACGCGGTTGATGATCGTGCCGGCAGGTTGATTGTGATAAAAACTTAAACTCAGCCGCTGCAGTTTCGCATAAACCTCGGCACGCAAATCGACCACAATTTTTCGGTGCACTAGCGTGCCCGAGATGATCGCGTAACTGTAATTCAGCAGCGCACGAACGATCGCGACGACGATCATGGCGACCGCGATGGCGATGACCTGATTTAGCGGCGACCAGTGAACCGGAAACAGAATTCCGAAGGGCAGGGTGGGAAAGTTGGGGGTATCGTGCGAATAGAAACGGATGACATCAATCGCGAGTCCGCCGAGTTGGACCAAGGCAACGGCTAACCCCATCAACACTGCTTGCAGGAAAAGCATCGCCGCGCACCAACCACGGTACCGCCACGCCAATTTCAGTAATCGCTGAACGACTTGATAATTTGACATATCGCTCAGCGAGTCTTTTGGAAGCAAAGGAGGAAGGGGGGCGAAGCGAGATCGATCAAGGCGTTGCCAAGACTAAATGCCAAAGACGCCCCACTCGATTCCGGTTGGACCGAAACATCTTGCCACAATTCGACGATCCAAACAGTGGCTCTTGCAATGAAAAAGGGGCATTAAAACGGATGATTTTGATAGCTTTCGGTTGCCTTGGATGCGAAAAATGCGGGAAAGATGAACAAGCTGGGTGATGCTGGCGTGATTCGTCGAGGCGGGGATTCGTAGCCTCATCCCTACGTGTTTTGCCGGAACTCGTTGCCTCGTCCATTACGTGTTTTTCCGGATTTCCTTTTTTGGACCGTTTCCCTGGTTTTGGCGACATTGACGCTTTGCCCTCCGCGGTCGACAATCGTGTCCGCCGTGGTGCGAAGATCGCAAGCTTACTTCTATCCTCCTCCCCCCAATTAAAAAAACTCATGAATTGGCTGCAGCAGCAAGACCCTGAAATCTGGGAAACCATCCAAGCCGAAGCCACCCGCCAGCAGGACGGGTTGGAGATGATCGCGAGCGAAAACTACACCAGTCTTGCTATTATGCAGGCTGCAGGCAGCGTTTTGACGAACAAATACGCCGAAGGCTATCCTGGACGCCGCTACTACGGTGGCTGCGAGCATGTCGACGTGACCGAATCGCTGGCCATTGAACGAGCCAAAAAGCTGTTTGGTGCCGAGGAAGCAAACGTCCAGCCGCATGCGGGATCGCAAGCCAATACCGCCGTTTACCTGGCTTGCCTGGAACCAGGCGATTCGGTTCTCGGGCTGGACCTGGCTCAAGGCGGCCACCTGACTCACGGCATGAAGCTGAACATCAGCGGCCGGCTGTACAATTTCCACTCCTACGGCGTGGATAAAGAGAACCACCGTCTCGATTTTGACCAAATCGCCAAATTGGCTCGCGAGCACAAGCCAAAGCTGATCGTCGCCGGAGCGAGCGCCTACCCCCGTGAAATCCCGCACGATCGTTTTGCGGAAATCGCCAACGATGTCGGTGCCAAGCTGATGGTCGACATGGCCCACTACGCGGGCTTGGTCGCTGCGGGCCAACATAACAGCCCGGTGCCGTACGCCGATTATGTCACCACGACGACGCACAAAACGCTGCGTGGCCCACGAAGTGGCTTGATTCTTTGCAAGAAAGAACACCTAAAACTAGTCAACCGCAATGTCTTCCCGGGCACCCAAGGCGGCCCGCTGATGCACATGGTCGCAGCCAAAGCGGTCTGTTTCGCCGAAGCGATGACGCCCGCGTTCAAAGAGTATGGCAAGTCGCTAGTCACAAATGCAAAAACATTAGCCGAAACGCTGATGGCAGCCGGATTGCCGTTGGTCAGCGGCGGCACCGACAACCATTTGATGCTGGTCGATGTCACCGCAGTGGGACTGGGTGGCAAGAAAGCCGAAGCGGTGCTCGAAGCATGCGGCATCACGGTCAACATGAACATGATCCCGTTTGACGAGCGCAAGCCGATGGACCCATCGGGGATTCGCATCGGCACCCCCGCGTTGACGACTCGCGGGATGGGAAGCGACGAGATGAAGCGAATCGGCGGCTGGATCCATCAAGCATTGTCGAATTCCGACGATGAATCGCTGCACCAATCGATTCGCAGCGAGATCCGCGAACTCTGCAAGAACTTTCCCGTTCCTGCAGGCGATCACGCCACTGCCTAGTGCGACGCCGAGCACTCGATCGCTAAAATGACGGTGGTAATCCGATGATGGGTTGCCACCGGTTCCGCCCCTTTTTTTCACGTCGTCCACGATTCTGACAACGCTATGCACCGCATTCTGATTGCTGATGACAACATCGCGAACCGCGAACTGCTCGAAGCCTACCTAGTAGGCGTCGACTGCGACACGGAAACCTCGGTCGATGGCCAAGACACGCTGGACAAGATCGAATCGTTCAAACCGGACTTGGTCCTGCTTGACGTGATGATGCCCAAGCTGAGCGGATTCGAGGTCTGCAAGAAAATCAAAGACAATCCGGCGACCAGCCGAGTGATGATTTTGATGGTCACGGCGCTGAACGAATTGGGCGATATCGAGCGAGCGGTGTCCGCAGGCACCGACGACTTCCTCAGCAAGCCGGTCAATAAAGTCGAACTCGTCAAACGAGTCGAGAATATGCTGAAACTGAAAGGGACCGAGGACGAACTGGAACGCCTGCGTCGCTACATCCAAGAGATGGAAGACGGCAACGACCAAATCCAACCACCCAAGGACGTCTAAAACGACGTGGATGAAGCCGCCGTTTGTCGCTCGGCTTTCCAATCCGTCAGCGGGGCGTCGCTGTGCTAGATGTTACAGCGATAGAAGTTGCAGCGTACAAGACCTATCGCAGCCAGCCCTCCCTGGGAAACTCGCTGAAGGCTCGTTTCCCGACCCTCCCCTGGCTTCGCCGGGAGGGTCAAGCCTGCGCCGGATCGCGGCGGAGCAGGACGAAACGCTAGACGACTTGTTGATTTATTGAGCCGCTCGCGCGTCAGCGGCCGGGTCCCACGCGGTACCCGGTGCCTTACGGCTCACGGTTCACGGTTACGATTTGCATTTGGATTAAATCAACAAGCCGTTGACGAGTATCGCTATGGGAGAGCTTACATTCCGCCGAAGGGGTCAGCGCCAAAGGGATCGGCACCACCGCCCGGCGCGGCGAAGGGATCGGCTCCGGGAGCCGCGAAGGGGTCGCTCGCAGCGGGCATCCCAAATTCAGCAGGCTCGGCAGGCTTCTTTATCTCTTCCTCCTTTGCCTCCGTCGCCTCCACCTTCATTACGTCGCCGTGACCTTCGCTGATGATCGGCAACTCGGCGTCGATGCTACGCAAACACTGAACCGCTCCGGTGCTACCGATCAGATACAAACGATCGGTCTTGGAATTACGCAGCAATCGCTTGGGGCGAATCCCCGGAAACGACTCCACTTGCTTTCCGGTCTTCAGGTCCAAAACGGAAAACGAGCCGCTGAGCGTGGTCACGTAAAGCTTGTCACCGATCGTCCCGACCAATTCGTCGATATTCGTGGCCGCATCCTGCCAAGTGCTGATCCCGTCGGCCAAGCCAAGCGAATACAGGCTGCCGTAAGTCGATCGAATCAGCAGCTGTTCGCCAGCAACAATCGGTTGATTGTAAAACGGTTCGCCATACGGTCGGCTCCACAATACTTGGCCTGTTCGCGTGCCTTTGATGCCATAGATTTGCCCTGCTTCGGATCCAAAGAAGAATCGATCGTCGCTTGCTGCCGCGATGCGGGCGCTCACAATGCCATCGGTATTCAGACGAAACATCACCGATGGCTCGCCCGACGTTTCCATGCAGTAAACAAAACCGTGGTCGGTTCCCCAAGCGATCCGAGTCGAGCCAGGTGCCTTGACTGGCAACGCAAGTGCTCGCCCCGATACACGTTCGCGAAACGGCAACCGTGATGTATCGTACAGAGGATAGCCTTCGATTCCATTTTGGATCGTGGCAATCACGGCAAAATCACCGGCATTGATCGCACCAAAGATGGGAACATTGACGGTGCGTCGCTGTTCGATCAATTCGCCGTTGGTGACATCCACCCTCAATAAGTTACCACCATTAACCACCGAGACAAAAGACTCGCCCACCCCGATGGCCTTGTAGCCAAGTCGCTCGACACCGACGCGAACCATCCAAACCGATTCACCTGATTCAGCGTCGCGGCACTCCAACGTTCCATCGTTGCCGAGCGTGTAAAGACAAATCCGTGGCACGATTCGCGACTCCATTGTCGCTTCGATACCACGCCGCTTCAAGCGGCGAATTTCATTACCTGCCAACCGCTCAGCTTCCGCTTTTCCAATCGCTTTGCCATGCGCGTCAACGCGATCGGTGGGAATTCGCACCAGCACCTTTTTGGGTGGCGATCCTCCATTTTCATGAGGCTTGGCCGCTTCATTGACCGCACCGGGTTCTTCCACCGCGGGGCTGGTTGCGGGGGGCGCCGCAACCACAATTTCGACGTACTCACGTGGATTTTCGACGTGGACAAAAATCTGCTGATCGACCATCGACTGGACGCCCGCAGGAACCTCGGTTTGCCGCCGCCAAGCCTCGACCAAGCCTAGACGCGTGGCCTGTTGGGCAGTCAAGAAATCAGCCGCATGGCTGGTGCCGACATCACCCAGATTGAACACCATGGCGGTGACAAAACAAACAGCGACTGGGCAAAAAGCAGCTGGATAGCTAACGAAGCGGAAACCAAAGGGCATGCGCACGGCGAACACCTAGCTCAAAAAATG
Organism: Novipirellula sp.; assembly: GCF_041583735.1. Taxonomy (NCBI): domain Bacteria; kingdom Pseudomonadati; phylum Planctomycetota; class Planctomycetia; order Pirellulales; family Pirellulaceae; genus Novipirellula; species Novipirellula sp. The sequence goes on along the minus strand of NZ_JBFHFD010000118.1, from coordinate 7,870 downwards.
GAGGCACGAGCAAAGAGAATAGTCCCGGTTATTCTAATCGCTTGTTTCGGCGATGGCGAATCCTTGGCAAAATCGAGTCGATGAAACGTCAATTCGAACGGATTACGCCGATTTTAAGGTAAAAAGACGCCACCGATGGTGCCGCGGCGACATCGATGATTAAATGTCGGCACGGATTCGGGCGGCCCGTCTCCATCGAATTTACCCTCTAAGAACCCAAGCAAAGCCGAAGATCATGGCCAATAAACAAATCTTGATGCTCGTGGGCGACTATGTCGAAGACTACGAAGCGATGGTCCCGCTACAGATCCTAAAAACGTTTGGACATGAAGTCGCCACGGTGTGCCCCGGCAAATCCCCTGGTGATACGGTCGCGACCGCAATCCACGACTTTGACGGTGACCAGACCTATTCGGAAAAGCCTGGACATCGCTTCGCCGTCACCGCCGACTTTGACGCCATCGACCTCGACTCGTTTGACGCCTTGGTGATCCCCGGCGGACGGGCACCGGAATACCTACGGCTGAACGAAAAAGTTCTGGAACTGGTGCGTCACTTCTTTAAAACCAACAAACCGGTTGCTGCGGTCTGCCATGGCCCCCAAATCCTGGCGGCCGCCGGCGTTCTGAAGGGACGCCAGTGCAGTTGCTATCCGGCGTGCAGCCCCGAAGTGACACTCAGCGGTGGCCAGTACATCGAACCGGCCGAAACAATGGACTCGGCGCATGTCGACGGCAATCTCGTCACCGCTCCGGCTTGGCCCGCGCACCCCGCTTGGATGCGAGCGTTTGTGGACCTGTTGTAACCGTCGCGGTGACAATGCAGCACGTATGAAACGCGGCCACTTTCCTTGGGACGATGAAACGTCAGGCACACCAACGGCTTGGAAAGCCGAGCGACAATTGCTGGCGGCTGACGCCCTGGAAAATTACTTGCTCGGCGGTTGGCTCGAGAGCAACTGCAACGCTTCGAGCACCTTGGGCCGCAAATCTTCGCGAACCAAAATGTATCGATCCCGACCATTGGCAGCGGCCTTGAACGTAGTCACTCCATCGTCCGCCATCTGGACCGAACCCGGTTCGGACAACTCAAAATAGCCGTGGTCGGGACGCACCCCGTACAAGACACTGGTTAAATCCCAAGTCGGTCGATCATGAGGCGGTGGCATGTAAAGAATATAGGCTTCCGACAACGGATGATGATCAACGTATCCGTAATCTCGCAGGATGCTTTGATGTGGATAGGCAAGCGATTTCCCCACCGCGTATCCGCTCCATACAATCGGCGTGGGCCAATCCGCGACTAGCTTTTTTGCCGACGGGATGTCCTTGATCAGATTGTATTCTTTGTGCCCGTCGGTGAACGCACCGGCCATAATCGACAACAAACGAACTTTCTTTTTGACCAATTCGGTGCCAGCAAGCGGGCTGACATCGTCGGCTTTCGACATCAACAAGTTTGCCAGGTTCGTGGAAAAGCCGACTTGGGCAATTACAACCGAGCCATCCTCGGCACCGGCTAGCGAGTTCCGCAACACAGCCACGGCATCGGCCGCATCGTTACCCGAGGTCAAATCATGAGGATAACGCAGCTTGCCATTGTCTTTCTGAGTTGCCAGCGTATTGAACCGACCTGCGGTGTTAGTGACCCCGCTGCGACAGACACCGATCGGAATGTCTCCGCGACCATAAAACGTATTGACCGCGTCGACAAAGGGTGCGGCAAGTTCATGATCCTTCGTGATCGTGACCGCCAGCAGCTTGCATTCACCACGCGATTGCAACGAGTGAATCATGCCCAATGCCAACGCGTCGTCAACGTCGTTGCCGATGTCGGTATCAAAGATCAGGGGAACCGGATCCAGCCGTTGCTGTGAGAACGCAATGGAAGGCGTGAGAACAAAAAGTGACACGAAAAGTGCACACAATGACAAACGCATTGAAAGAACCTTTGGGGGTCGAGGGGCAGGAGGGAGGGAGGGTTGGATCGACCATCATACCTCGCACTCTGTTGACTTGCACGAGCGAGACCACGGCAAAATCCGCACGTCGTCGATTGGGGGCGGAAAAACCGATAAGATAGACTCCGCGACTTCCGTGCCCGCCCTCGTCCCTCGATTGGCAAAGATCACACCATGCCCACACGACCAACGTCTCCGCTGAATCCTCGTGAACGCATCTTGATGGGCCCAGGGCCGAGCACGGTGCCGGCGCGGATCCTACGCGCCCTTGCCGCACCGACGCTCGGGCATCTCGACCCCCAATTTATCGAGATCATGGATGAAACATGCCAATTGATTCGCGATGCCTACCAAACAAAAAACTTGCTGACGTTCCCGGTTTCTGGAACGGGAATGGCCGGGATGGAAGCGGTCGTCGCCAATCTGATCGAACCGGGGGACGAAGCGATCGTTTGCATCAACGGGGTTTTTGGCGGACGGATGAAAGACAATGTGGAGCGGTGCGGCGCGACCGTGCATGCAATCGAAGTCCCCTGGGGTGAAACGTTCCGCAACGAAGCGATCGCCGAAGCGGTCGAAAAACACCCCAACGCCAAAATGCTGGGCATCGTGCACGCGGAAACCTCCACCGGCGCCCACCAAGATTTAAGCGGCTTGGCCGAGATCGTGCACGATGCAGGAATGTTACTCGCGGTCGACGCGGTCACATCGCTCGGCGGCCACGAACTAAAAGTCGACCAGTGGGGAATCGATGCGATTTATTCGGGAACCCAAAAGTGTTTGTCGTGCCCCCCGGGTCTTTCGCCCGTCTCGTTTTCCGAAAGGGCGCTCGAGCGAATCGACCAACGCAAAACCAAGGTACAAAGTTGGTATCTGGATGTTTCGATGCTGAAAAATTATTACACCGGTTCGGGAGGCCGGGCGTACCATCACACCGCCCCGATCAACATGATCTATGCGCTGCGTGAATCGCTGGCGATCGTGATCGAAGAAGGACTCGAAAACCGGATTGCTCGGCACCGCGAAATGCACTTGCTGCTTCGCAAAGGACTCGAGGAACACGGATTTTCTTACATCCCGAAACAATCGCTGTGCACACTGAACTGCGTGGCGCTACCCGACGGCGTCGAGGACGCGGCGATTCGCAACCGCTTGCTGAACGAGTACGACATCGAAATCGGTGGCGGATTGGGGATTTTCGCAGGCAAGGCGTGGCGAATTGGATTGATGGGCCATTCCGCAACCAAACGCAACGTCAGCACCTTGCTTTCGGCGCTCCGCGAAGTGATGTAGGTCAGTGCGCAGCGCAAAGCACCGCAAACTCGCAGCCTATCAAAGAGCAAAACATTAGCGTGGCGAAACTCTCGCGTGTGATTTTCGCGATGGCAAGCAAGCGTGGACGAAAGTCTTCGCGACTTTTGCTACAGCCTATCCCCCAAGCGCAACGCGAAAAGCCCTGGTGAAGATCCACCAGGGCTTTCGGGTGATTCGAGCGAGCGCCCAACAGCGAACTACTTGAGTTCGACGGTTCCGCCAGCTTCTTCGATTTCCGCCTTGATCTTGTCGCAATCTTCTTTCGATGCGCCTTCCTTCAAGGTAGCTGGAACGCCTTCGACCATCTTCTTGGCTTCCATCAGCGAAGCGCCGGTCAGGTTCTTAACAACCTTCACAACGTTCAGCTTCTTGTCGCCGAAGCCGGTCAGGACGATGTCCCATTCGGTCTTCTCTTCAACAGCAGCGCCACCACCTTCAGCAGGTGCAGCCACCATCACTCCGCCGCCAGCGGCAGGTTCGATGCCGTGGACATCCTTCAAGTAATCGCTGAGCTCTTTGGCTTGCTTCAGGGTCATACCGGCGATCTTGTCGCCCATTTCTTTTGCTTCGGCGCTAAATTCGGCGACCGCGGTGCCTTCTTCGGACATTTCTAATACCTCAAAAACAGTTGGTGATTTGTTACGGAACGACTAACAAAAGAGCAACTACTCGTCGCCTTCTGCGATTTTCTTAATTTGACTGTTGAGCTTCTTGCCCGGACCGAGAAGTGCGGCCGACAATTGCGATCCAGGACCAAGAATTTGACCTGACAACATCGAAATTTGCTCTTCGCGGCTTGGCCACTTGCTGACTTCTTTCAAGCGATCCGCATCAAGCTTTTCGCCATCCATGACACCGCCAGCAGCGGTAAACTTCTCATACTTGCTGCTGTCCTTATCAAGTCGAACGATCTCCTTGACAAGAGAGACGAAATCAGACGCCCCCCAGCATACAGCGACTTGCCCACAAGTTCCCTCGAAGGCAGGTGCCAGCGAAGACCCTTCGGTCGCTCGCCGAGCAAGAGAATTCTTGACGACCAGCATGCGAATGTCTTTCGCATCCAGCTCGCCACGAAGTTCGTTGGTAGTGATGGCATCCATCCCGACATAGCTCACCAGCACGGCGTCTTCGACACCGTCTAGTTCGCGTTTGATGTCGCGAGTCACCAATTCTTTGACGTATTTACTCATCGGTTGGGTTCACTTAAGTGCGATTTGTGCGACAGAACGTCTAGTTCAAAAAGCCTGATACTCTAAAAGACTTGCTAGTACGCAACTCTCACACTGGGGCTCATCGTTGCACAGATGGCAACGCCTTTAATGTAAGTGCCCTTGACGGATTGGGGTTTCATGCCGCTGACAAAGTCAACGAATGCAGTGATGTTTTCGGTGAGCTTCTGTGGCTCGAAGCTCATTTTGCCGACCATCGCGTGGACGTTTCCGCCCTTGTCGTTACGAAACTCGACTTTACCAGCCTTGTATTCGCCAACCACCTTTGCAACGTCCGGGGTGACCGTTCCCGCACGCGGGCTAGGCATCAATCCACGAGGACCGAGGACACGACCAAGCGGTCCCACCAGCCCCATCATGTCAGGAGCGGCGATACAAACATCAAAGTCTGTCCAACCGTCTTTGATTTTTTTAGCCAAGTCTTCTTGACCTACTTCGTCGGCACCCGCTTCTTCAGCGGCCTTGGCCGCATCGCCCTTGGCGAACACGACGACTCGCTGAGTCTTGCCGATTCCGTTTGGCAACACGATGCTGCCACGAATGATTTGATCCGCTTGGTTCGGGTCAACGCCCAAACGCATGTGCACTTCGACCGTTTGGTCGAACTTGGTCAAATCGTATTTTTTGAGTGCGTCAACTGCTTCGCTGAGTGGCAGCAAATTTGCAGGCTGCTTTGCGAGCGCTGCACGATAACGCTTGGATTTTTTACCCATAGGGTCGCGACTCTCTTATATGTCGGGTGGTTCGGCGAGGTCACCTGGCCCTTCCGATGCACACGGTGACCGCATGGTTGCGATTCACAGCACGCCGGATGGCGGCAAACTCTCCCACTTATAAAACGCGAGATTTCCTCTCACGAAGCGGGAGAATGTCGTCAATTCATTTCGCGACGTCAACGGCAAACGATGCTTGTTGATACAGTTTTTTGTAAGATTCTTATAAAATCTTGCTGAACCGAACCCTCTGAATCGTCAAAAGAGCATGTCAAAATCAAATCGAACCGAGACTTCTGGCTCAGATTCCCCCGAAAACGTGAACATCGACAACGCAGATTCACTACGGGCCGCCAAATGCGTGCCATGCGAAGGAGGTGTGCCAACACTTTCTCGCGATCAGGCGTCCGATCTCATCAAAGCAATCCCGGAATGGGAGCTCGCGGCCGACGCAAAGCGAATCTCTCGCACGCTGAAATGCCGCAATTTTGTTGATGCGGTTGCACATATCAACCAGATTTCGGTATTGGCAGAACAGGAACAGCATCATCCCGACCTGCATCTGACAGGCTACCGGATGCTGACCATCGAGTTGACGACTCACGCGATCGATGGTCTGAGCCGCAATGATTTTGTGGTTGCCGCAAAAATCGACCCGCTGTTGGCCGAGCAATCCAAGTGAATCGCTCGGCAACCCAAGTGAATTTCGCTGCAGTGCTGCCTAAACAACCCATCCAACTCGCCGGATCAAAATTTCCCGTGATTGAAATTGCCCGCCACCGAGCACTCGCCCTCCTTTCGGAATGCACCGGCGACGAAATATGGAGTGTCGAACACTGCAGAATTCGCCGTGTCCCCGAAAGTTGGATCGACGAGGACCGCGAGGCCTTCGAATCAGGATTTTGCTCGGACAACCAGACGATTTATGTGGGCGAACGACAAGTAAATCAGTATTTTGGCGTTCGCGATGTCGACTTGGCGGTCCGAATCGGCCGATCATTGGGATTGGATGTGGACCGGATCACGGCCAATTCGCTCAGCCGGCGAGGGGTCGTGGTGGCGATCAAAGAGGCGATCATGGAGGGGGAATGAGCTTTTTAAACAAAAGCGACTTGCCCAACTCGATAGTTTCCTGCCATAATCCCAGGCCCGAAAGACGTTCTCATAACGATTTCCTTTCGCACCACACACATTGTGATTTAGATAAAAGAGAGTTCCGATGGCTGGTCGTAGCAAGAAAAAAGCAGATACCGTGTTCCTCGTTTGCGAAGAAACCGGAGATTACAACTACACGCTTCAACGCAAAGCAGGCGGCGAAAAGCTCCGTCTGAAGAAGTACAGCTCGCGTTTGCGCAAGCACACCTGGCACGTCGAAAAGAAGAAGTAATTCGATTCGCCTCGCCGATCCTCCGCGTTCGATCGACGCTACAAGATCGGTTTCATGAAGCTGCGAAAGTCGCATCGACTTTCGCCATCGCCAGGAGCCGCAAACGCTCCTGTTTTTTTCGCTGCCTGAAAATAATCAAAACGCTCTGCAATCCCGCAGGGCAAAGCGGGTTCATCTCCGACGAGCCTACGCCCGCTTGGATGACGGGTCGAATGCCAGCAGGTTTCTCATCCACACACAACGCAGGCGGCCTGTGCTCAATGCCGTCTACCTTGGTCGCGGTGCTGCGCGAGCCGCCCGGTTGTAGTGAGCAAATCGTTCGATTTTGACCGGGCCGCTCGCGCCGCTACGCTATAAAAACGACCGGTTTCGTGCCAAACTTAGGTGGCCCAAACTTAAGGTGGCATGGGTCGCGCGACACCACCCGCTGCCGCGGGACGCAAACCGATCTCGAGCAAACGAATCTTTCGCCCCCTCTCTCTTTGTGGAGTCCAGGATGCAGCGTCGATGGCGAATCATCCCCCACGACGCCTCTCGCGTGCAGCAACTCGCTGCTTCGGCGCGTCTTCCCGCCGTCGTGGCACAACTGCTTGTCAGCCGAGGCATCTACAACGCCAATGATGCATCGCAGTTCCTGAGCACGAAACTAAAGGACCTGCGTGACCCCAAAGAACTGCCCGGCGTGGTCGAGGCGACACAGATCATTGTCGACGCGATCGACAACCAATTACCGATCACGATCTATGGCGACTACGACTGTGACGGCATGACCGGCACCGCAATTCTGGTCAACGGCTTGCGACTGATGCGGGCGGACGTCAGCTACCATGTCCCTAACCGACTCGAAGATGGCTACGGTCTAAACGAGGCGGCGATCCGCAAATTAGCGGATCGCGGCAAGAAACTGATCATTTCCGTCGACTGCGGAATCACCAGTCGCGAACATGCCGAGCTTTGCCGCGAACTCGGCGTCAAGCTGATCATCACCGACCATCACACCATTGATGGCGAACTACCACGCGCGGACGCGGTCGTTCACCCACGACTTCCCGGTACGAACTATCCCTTTGGTGAACTGTGTGGCGCCGGCGTCGCATTCAAACTCGCCTGGGCCATCTGCCAACAGGTTGCGGGCAGCGAAAAGGTAACCGATCCGATGCGTCGCTACTTGATGCAATCGATTGCATTGGCCGCGATCGGGACCGTCGCGGACGTGGTTCCGCTGCTGGACGAAAACCGCGTGCTGGTTGAACACGGGCTAAAAACG
>NZ_JBFHFD010000117.1:0-17035 GCF_041583735.1 Novipirellula sp. | reverse complement strand
CACTGTCTGTTTGATGTGCTGCTGATCCAGGTAGTCCAGATCCGAATAGGGAAGCGGATAACGGACCTCCAGATTACCGTTCTCCTTTCGTTCGTCGTCGAAGATGTAGCGAACCGGATTGGTGAATCCCGCCATCAAAATGCCACCGCTTCGTAGCACCCGAAAGCATTCTTGCCAAACGGGTAACACGTTTGGAACGAATGTATTTGAGCAAGGATGAAAGATCAAATCGAACGATTCCGAATTCAATCCGGACAGATCGGCCATATCGCCTTCGACAAAACTCATCGTAAGCCCGTCACGCTCGGCGACGTATCGATCTTGGTCCAATTGCCGTGGCGAGTTATCAAAGACCGTTACTTCCGCGCCAGCGGCGGCAAGAACCGGAGCCTGTTGACCTCCCGCCGAAGCGAGGCAAAGAGTCTTTGCTCCTTTGAGTGGCGGGAACCAATCGGCAGGCACCGGAGTCGTAGGCGTCAAGACGATTTCGAACTCACCATTTTTGGCCTTCCGAATCGTCTCTTGATCCACCGGTTTGGTCCAGCGGTTTCCCTCGCGGACCTGCTTGTCCCAAGACCATTGGTTGTGTTTGCGAACATCCACTTCGTTCATACCTGATCCTCATGGTTTTTGATTCGATTTCTAGTCAGCGAAGACGACGTTACTGGCATAAGATGTAGGTTAAGAACGCGTCGATCTCATTTTAAGCATCATAGGAATCCAATATGAATCACCCTGCAATCATACGGCGGCCGGGCGAAGGCCGCAGAATCGGGATTGTCGGCGACGTTTACCGCTTCCTTGCCACCGCTGAGGACACGGACGGCAAATACGCCACCTTCGAAGCCATTGTGCCACCGGGCAGCGGTCCTCCGCCACATATTCATAGCCGTGAAGAGGAGTCGTTCCTCGTCCTCCAGGGCGAGATGACATTTCAACTTGGCGACGACCGATTTGTTGCGGGTGAGGGCACGTTCCTGAATATGCCTGTGGGAAGCCTGCATTGCTTCAAAAACGAAAGCGGAAAGACCGCTCGGCTGCTGATCACACTCGCTCCCGCGGGATTGGAAGAGATGTTCTTCGAGGTGGGACAGACTCTCGATGAAGACGCGGTAACAGCACCACCACCGAGTGAGGCCGAGATCATCAAGCTGTTCGAAGCGGCTCCACGTTACGGTGTTGAGATCAAAGTGCCGAACAAGTAACAGCTATGCCACACAAGAAACTTAGCTTGCCAGAGAAAACCTGCGTCGTCTGTGGACGAACGTTCCAGTGGCGGAAGAAATGGGCAAAGGTTTGGGACGAGGTCAAGTATTGTAGTGACAAGTGCCGCCGGCACCGTGACGAGAAAACGAGCGACAAGGACAGCCAATCATGAAACGACTTGCTGCCGCTTTCGCTGCTCAGATGCTTCTTGTCGTCGTGGTATTTTGTGGTTTCGGCTTTTTGGCAACGTTCGAGCCGACCGATAACGCCCTGGCGTTCCGAGTCGGCTACGTGGTTATCGGGATTGGATGCCTCGCCGCAGCGATACTCTTGACCGCAAACGCGGTTCGAAACGGAGCTCTAACTTGCCCATCGACGTGACACGCCGCGCAGACCGATTGAACCAAGTGATCATACTGAACTCGATCATCGAACGAATCGCAAAGGCGAGCCAGATCGAACCGGCTGCTATAGCAGTCGGGGGACAGAGCATAATTGTGACCGCAGCTCATACCCTCACTCGGGGAAAGAGTACGATCCCAGCAAAAGAGGAGCAACGCTCCCCGGTTGCTAGCATGTCCTGCGATTATTCATTCGCTGCCCAGGCTGACGCATCACTGCTATCATTTCCGACTACCACCATCCCCCATTTTTCGCTACGGCGAAGGACATGACGCAGTCGATAACAAAAGGGTGCATGGTTGCGCCGCGTTTGCGCTAGTCTTGAGCCGAGTAGGTTGCGATCGGCATCGGTCACCTAACGCAACGCACCGGCAATCAGCCGCATTGCCGGACCCTAGTCCTCACAGGGTGTACCCGCCTGACGCAGCATCATGCTCTGTCCCCGACGTACTCGAGTGAGTCATGATCCTCGACAATCATCTCTAGCGGCACACACCGGCAACCGGCCGCGTCGACTGATCTAGTCCTCAGGCAGCAATGCCGCCCAACCCACCATCATGCTCTGTCCCCGGGGGAATTCGCTATCATTTCCAGCAACTGCCACTCTTTTTTCGCTATGGCGAACGACCTGACGCGGTAGATAACAACAGGGTGCATGCTTGCGCCGCGTTTGCTCTAGTGTTGAGCCGAGCAGCTTGCGATCGGCATCGGTCGTCTAACACAACGCATCGGCAATCAGCCGCATTGCCGGACCCTAGTCCTCACAGGGTGAACCCGCCTGACGCAGCATCATGCTCTGTCCCCGTGACGATTATTTCCAGCAACTACCGCCCTTTTTTTCGCTATGGCGAACGACCTGACGCGGTCGATAACAAAATGGGCGCGGTGCCACGGCGCTCGCTCAAGCCTCGAGCCGAGTGAGTCACGATCCTCGACAATCATCTCTAGCGGCACACACCGGCAACCGGCCGCGTCGACTGACTCTAGTCCTCAGGCAGCAATGCCGCCCAACCCACCATTATGCTCTGTCCCCGTGGGAATCCGCTGGCCACCGCATAACTTCGCTACGTTTTCCTATGCAGTTTCGACGCAACCATTGGGCTGACGAACAAGAACAACAGGCCTAACGGCATCAATCCACCCTTCAGTAGGTTGTAGTCAGCAGCAATCCGCTCCCAAGGCAATTCCACCACGAATCTTCCAAATAAGACTTCGAACGCCACCGTCAACACCAGCCAGATCAAGCCGACGAGCAGTAATTGGTGCGGTCGTTGTGTCCCGATCCAGCGGATCGCGAAGTAGGCAACTGCAAGAATGATCGCCGAACCAGTGAACACGCCAATCTGATTCGAGCGGAATTCGCCGACGAACGGAACGAGGACAATCGCTCGAAGAATGCCGTGAACAATCTCAAGGACAATCAAGACGAACCAGATCGCCAAGCTTCGAATGGCAATTCGCCATTGCTTGTCGGTCCCTGCGTCACTCATCGCTCATCCAATCCACAAGATCCGAAAACACGTCTTTGGGGTAGCCGTATCTGCGACCATCGCGGCCATTTTATGCCGACATCGGCGAATTACCATCCACTCGGCAATTGCCAGACCCCGGGCGTGATCAATTCGACCGAGTTGCCCGCTGGATCACGAAAGTAGATCGACTGTCCGCCGGCGGGCCATTCCACTTCGGCTTCGATCTGGACGCGATGATCCTGCAAGTGTTGCCGCCAATCGTCGAGCGACCGTTTTTCAATGCCTAACGCAAAATGACCTGGTCCCATTGCACCATGATGCGGCAGCTTATCTCCCGTGCATGTCGACTTCGGATTGAACGCGAGTAGTACCTGGGCCTGGCCGACTCGAAAGAAAACATGCCGCGAGGGCTCTTTGGCAATCACATCCAAACCGAGGATTCGCTGATAGAAATCTTCGGCAGCATCGAGGTCGTCGACGTAGATCGCCGTTTCGACAACCGACAGCACTTTCATTTCAATTCACCATCCAATGCAGAAATGCAACCGCGGCACGACGGCTAGATTCAAATCAGGCCTCGCATGCGATAGGTCACAGCACAAACAGACGCAAATTATTGCAACCGCCCTATCCACGCGTGAATTCGATACTTCACTACTTAGACTTTATCCGTTTCAGCGTAACGAAAATGTGCTGGTTCTCAGCCGTGGAAGAAAACTCAGTGGGCCGAACCTTTCCCGAGGGTGCAAAGCACAATTTCCGAGCGTTCTTTCCGAGTTGATAGATCCCGAAAAACTGCTTGCCTTTTGCGTCCCCTTCGCTCGGCGTGAAGTCAATCGTCTTTGGCTTTGTTGTTGGGTCGAAAGTGCTGGTCCCCATCGCGACTTTGCGATCGTCAGACCAGAGGGTCCATGCGCCCTTATCGTCGTTGACCACGGTGAATTTTGCGGCGTCTTCATCCTTCGACTTGTTCCCCTGGATGACCAGTTCAACGATTTGCCATTTCCCTTCGATTTTCTTACGTTCTTTTTTGATCGCTTCGTCCTTCGCATCATCGGCAGATGCCACGGACGTGAGTAATAATCCCACAACCAAGGAACTAAAAAACAAATATCGCATTGTTGTCGCCTCCAACAGCGTTCGAAAGAAATCGCGAGAACACTCAGTCATTATAAAGCATCTAAGGCGACAATTGCTTGATCAACTTCAAGACGGCGAGTTCCTTGGCCTTTGCTTCGACCTCGACGGTCAATGTCAGGTCACGCCAGCAATCGGGAAAGTCCGCCACATCGATGAAATCATGATGGCGTCGTGGCTTTGGTCCCTCCCAACCTTCCAGCGGACTGGAGAGATGAAACATGGGCTCCCGATTCCAAGTCGCAATGGCCAATTCGGTCGCCTGTTGCACCGTCAATTCATCCGGATGGCAGCGATGATGGTGAACATCGTAGACAAGGGGGATTCCTTCGGCGCGGCACATCGGCAACAGTTCCGATGGCGTGTAAGTCACCTCGTCGTTTTCGACCGTCAAACGACTTCTGGCTCGATCGGATAACCGCAACAGCGATTTGGCGAAACGGTTCAGCGCTTCCGTCTTGTCACCATACGCCCCGCCACCGTGAATGTTTACGACATCGGCGCCAACCCACTCTGCGACTTCCGATTGATACTCAAGTTCCTCGATCGACCGATCCACCACATCCGGACGAGGAGAATTCAGCACGACAAATTGATCGGGATGAAAGCACGTTCGGATTCCGTGCAATCTGGCAAACTTGCCACACGCCTTGAAACGCCGAACGATCTCGTCGCCATCTGGAAGATCGCTTACGCTGTAACCACAGTCCGCGTGCGTTTTCACAGGCAGAATTTGGCTGTTGATGCGGAAGCAACCGATACCATTTTCGGCACAGAACCGTAGCGATTCCAGCAACGCATCGGCGTTGCTCAAGCACAGACCCGACAGTTTGGCCAGTGCCGCATCACGATCCATACTGGCAATGGCTTTGACCGTCGTATTGCGGAATTTGATCGGCTGATCGCGAAAGATGCAGCAGAGGCCGAGGCGGATCCCTGACGTCGATGAACGGTTCGTCATTGCTACCGGTTGCTCCAAGTAATCGACAATTGCAGCACGGTCGCAATCGAGACCCACAGGAAATATGGCCCTTGTGCGATGGCAACCCATTTGTAGTGCTTCCAAACTGACACCACCATCCACAGGATCGTTCCCCAGACGATCAGGATGTCCACCGCCGCCAACGGCAAATTGCGAAGGCCAAATTGGATTGGCGTAAAGATCAGATTCGCCACGAGGTTGATGACAAATGGCAGAGCCACCTTCCATGACACCTTTTTCCTGAATGCCTGTACGAACACAAAGCAGAACGTCAGCAGTATGATTGGATAAAGAATCTGCCAGATCAGGCCGATGGTGGACGGTTCCGGCGTCCATGACGGTTTCTCAAGACCGTTGTACCACTGCATCCAAGTCATTCATTTACTCCACGATTCAAACCCAACCGTAAGACGTTTTGCAAGCAGGAAGATGGGAGTCACGGTTTCCACACGCAACCGTGTTTAGCAATCGAAAGAGGTCGTTCTCCGTGGACCGAAAGTCTTGACGACTTCCGCTACGCAAAAATGGTTCACTGCGATGGCTATTCAAAAGCGGTAAATGGCGGCGAGTACTGGACAGAACCGGTGACACCACTCAATGCACCGGCGACAAGCTCGATCGCCATCCAGGCATCACCACCGCCGAAGGGAGATTCCAGTGGCTGAGCCAAGTCGGACGAGAATCCAAAGCGTGAATAGAACTCGGGATGACCTAGCACAACGGCGATCTGGTGACCCTGGTCACGGCACGATTGCAACCCAGTTTCCACTAGCTTGATCCCGATGCCTTGCCGCTGATGACGAGGCAGGACGGCCATCGGCGCCAGAGAGACGCCACTAACCGTCTGGTCGCTTGCCAGGATCGAAATGGGACTGAATAGAATGTGCCCAACGATCTGATCATCGATTTCTGCAACCACCGACACTTCGGCGAAACCGTCTTGACGCAAGGCGTCAACCAAGTTCGCTTCAGCATCATTTCCGAATGCCGCGTGATTAACGCTCCAAATCGATTGTCGATCTTCGGGGCATTCGGGGCGAAGGGTGACGTTCATCAATGCCTCATCATCTCGGGCGTCCACAATCTCGGGCGTCCACGCAGTTTCAACACAATCATCGGACCAAAGAATCATAGTAGCAGCGCCAGCGGCATCAACCCACCGTCGCGCTCATTGTCATCTCGAGTAATCCGCTGCCACGACGATCCAGCTACAAATCGTCTAAACAAGACCGCGAACGTCATCGTCAAGAGATCGGCCAAACCTTGATCCGAAAAACGAGGATGAGCGATCAGGACAGATCCTGTCGCACCGGAATTCGGCAACAACTTCGATCTCCGTAGAGTTTGGTCGAAAGACTGGACGACTTCTGATACCCTCTACGGTTAGCGAAACTAATCGCATCATCGTGGGTTCAATCGAGGGAATCCGTATATACTCAACTCGAACATACCGAAGCGATCAATGACGAATCATCGACGATATTTCCTCGCTATTATGTGTCTTGCCTTGACTGGGATGGGCACGTCCCCGAGTCTTGCTCAAACCGCATCCCAAGAAACCAGTCCCCAATTTAAACGTCTCGATCGCAACCGAGATGGCAAGCTGACCGACGACGAGTTCTCTGGGCCGTTGTTCCGCCGCATCGACACGAATAAAGATGGCGTCATTAGCGCCGCAGAAGACCAAGCATTTGCTCGTCGTCCCGGTCGTGGGCCAGCTGCGGCGGTCACAACATCCGTCCAGGCTGAACTTGATCTGCCTTATGCCGGCACGGATAATCCTCGGCAAACGCTCGACCTGTATCTGCCCAAGACACGCAAGGACGACAAGCCGTTGCCGGTTGTCGTTTTCATCCACGGCGGCGGTTGGCAAAACGGGGATAAAAAGGGCGGCTACCGGACCCTTGCTCCGCTGGTCGAAAGCGGCCAATACATCGGCGTCTCAGTCGGTTACCGACTCAGTGGCGAAGCGATCTGGCCCGCGCAAATCCACGACTGCAAGGCTGCCATTCGTTGGCTGCGAGGCAATGCGAAACGCTACAACCTGGACCCCGACAAGATCGGGGTGACGGGCACTTCGGCTGGCGGACATCTGGTCGCGATGCTAGGAACCGCAGGCGATGTCCCCGAACTCGAAGGCCAACTGGGCGACCACCTAAGTCACAGCAGTAGCGTCAACTGCGTCGTCGATCAGTACGGTCCCGCCGATCTGCTGTCGATGGGTGGTTGGCACGACGATGCGAATTCACCCGAGTCCAAACTCGTGGGCGGAACGATTCAAGAGAACAAAAAGGCAGCGCGCAACGCTTCACCGATCACATATGTCTCGAAGAACGATCCGCCGTTTCTGATCATCCACGGAACCGACGACCGCGTGGTACCGCTGGATCAATCCGAGCAGCTGCATGAAGCACTTAACAAGACCGGAGCCGAGTCGATGCTGGTTCCGGTGCAAGGAGGCGGCCACGGCCGATTCTCGTCGCCGGAAGTCGCCAAGCGACTGAAACAATTTTTTGACAAGCATCTGCTTGGCAAAGAAGTGACGATTTCGAGCGAGCCGATTCCGCAGCGAAACAACAATCCAAAGTAGGCAACGTCTGAAGAATCATTGACGGATTGTCGCTGATCGAAACGAGCTGCAATCGTTTCTCGGGGGGAAAGTGAATCGTCGTGGTTCTCACACCGTCTCGCGGCGACTTTGCGGCCGGATGTCTTCTTCCTATCGGGGATCGTTCTTTTTTGCCGCCGTCGGTCGCTCTCAGCAAGCTATACTTGCGGAAACTTGGGGATCGGTGTCACCCACCTTGCGTGCACAATCCTTCGAATCCCCATAACCGCAACAAATCAACGGTCCCATGAAATTTGATCCCGACGACTGGCGTGACATCGACTTCCGACAATTGCGTCTGCTGTGGGTGATCCCAGCGGTCCTGCTGGCCCTGGCTGTCTTCTCGAGCGTTTACACCGTGCAAGCCGAATCCGAAGGCGTGGTGCTGCGATTCGGTAAATATGTTCGCAATGCCGAACCAGGACTGCGATTCAAGTTGCCTTTCAATATCGAACGCGTGTTCATGGTGCCGGTCAAACGCCAACTAAAACAAGAGTTCGGTTTCGGAACATCCGGTGGAACCAACCCAAACCAGTTTTCCGCCGAACAGACGCTCGAACGTGGCATGGTAACGGGTGATTTGAACGCCGCGACGGTCGAGTGGATCGTTCAGTACCGAGTCCAAGATCCCGAGCTCTATTTGTTCAAAGTTCGCAACCCCGACAACACGCTGCGTGACCTGTCGGAATCGGTCATGCGTACCGTGGTCGGCGACCGCACGGTCGACGAAGTGATCACCGTTGGACGTCAAGAAATCGAATCCGATGCACTGACTCAGCTACAAGAAATGGTGAACAAATTCGAGCTCGGACTGAGCATCGACCAGGTGCAACTGAAGAATGTGAATCCACCGTTGCCTGTCCAACGTTCGTTCAACGAGGTCAACCAGGCTCAGCAAGAACGCGAGCAGTTAATCAACGTAGCCAATGGCGAATACAACAAAGTCGTGCCGCGAGCCAGCGGCGAAGCCGAACAAAAGATCCAAGCCGCCGAGGGCTACGCGCTGAAACGCGTTAACGAGGCCGAAGGGGACGTCGCTCGATTTAACGCGGTGATGACCGAGTACCTGAAAGCTCCTGAGGTCACCAAACAACGCATCTATGTCGAAACGATGCGTCAGATCGTTCCCAAGCTTGGCAAAAAGATCATCATTGACGAAAACGCCAGCCAGATTTTGCCTTTATTGCAACTGTCCACCGAATCCACAAAGAACTGATCATGAAAAACATTCCTATTCCCGCTCTGATCGGATTCGGGCTGCTGTTTACGTTTTTGTTGTACAACGCGTCGTACACCGTCGATGAAACCGAACAGGTAATCATCACCCAGTTTGGTAAACCGGTGGGCGATCCGATCAGCGACGCCGGGCTGCATTTGAAGATCCCCTTCATTCAGGAAGTCACCCGTATCGAGGAGCGGATTCTTGAATGGGACGGTCGTCCCAACGAGATGCCGACCAAAGACAAGACCTACATTATCGTTGACACGTTTGGACGTTGGCGGATCAATGACGCGAAGCAGTTCTTTCTGCGTCTTCGAGACGAGCGGAGTGCACAATCACGCTTGGACGATATCCTGGGCAGTGAAACGCGTAACGCGATCGCCAAACATGAATTGATCGAAGTGATCCGAACCACCAAGGACCGGCAACCTGTTCGCGACGCGGTGCTTGTCGATGCACCCGGGAACGTCGGAGTGCTGTATCCGATTAGCAAAGGGCGAGCCAAGATCGAGAAAGAGATCTTTGACAAGGCTGCCGGAAAGCTGAGCGATTTTGGAATCGAGCTGCTTGACGTTCAATTCAAGCGGATCAATTACAACGAGAGCGTTCAGCAGCGAATCTATGACCGCATGATCAGCGAACGCCAACAGATTGCCGAGCGATTCCGCAGCGAGGGTGAAGGCGAAGCGGCTAAGATTATCGGAAAGAAAGAACGCGACTTGCTGGAGATTGAATCCGAAGCCTACAAACGGGTTCAACAAATCCAAGGGGCCGCCGACGCTAAGGCAACCGAGATCTACGCCAGTGCCTATAACCAGAGCGAAGACTCAGTGTCGTTCTATGAATTCATCAAAACGATGGAGACGTATCAAGAGATGCTCGGCGGCGATAGCACGTTGATCATGACGACCGGCAGCGACATCTTCAAATTCCTCAAGCACGTCGATCCTGACGGCAAGTAAACCGGACTCGGTTGCCACTCAAGCATGAATCTTCGAGACGCTGTATCCGCCGGGACAAGCCCGAAACGGAGCACTGTTTCGGTTACGCACTTGCAGTAGCCACCACTTGCTTCCTCCGCTGAGACAAGCTCAGACGGAAGGATGTCTATGCCAGTGTTTTTCTCTTGCTCAAATCCGCCGAATCGTTTGCTAATGGAACGGAGAATGCACAGCGTGGGGATGCGATCCGCGAAAACACGGGGGTGCAGAGGGGCTCGATCCAGGAAGAGAAAAAATGGCGAACGATCCAGGGATGCTGAAGCGGTTGAAACACGACCTGATTACGGCCTGCGTGATTGGAACCGTGATCGCCGTTTCGATCGCCAGTGCTGCGATCGTCCTTGGACATGTCGGGGACACCGAAGCGCGGCGACTGCTGGAGGCAATCATCCCCACAAGTCGCCTGTTCTGTTCGTCTCTCTTGACGGTGTCTGCCACCATTTTGGCGCTGATGTTGACGATGATCGGACTGGGAAACAACGCCGATCGCAACCTTGCCGATGCTCATTACCACCGGATCATCAAGATCGCCTTGTATGATGCGATCTTATTCTGTGCCGCGGCGATCATGTTCGTATTGCATTGTGTCCCCGTTTATGAATCCGATTCATTGCCGGGATGGTGGTATCCGACGATCTATTACGGCGTGCTGATTGCATCCTCGTTGCTCGCCGGCGGGGCGGTCGCGATCGTAAGTCTGCTGTACTTGGCGGTAAAAGACGTCGTCCAGATCGTGGCACTCGGGCAAACCGATCATCGCTACGCTGCCTGCCAAACGGACGAGGATGACGCGTCATCGACCACCGATCACACGTGATCCGATCATCCGCAGACTAACTTCGCAGCAAGAAGTTAGGCAGGAGTCTTTCAGAATATTGGCCGATTTGGCGCTAGCCACGGTTCCGGCGCTGAACCGGGGCTAGTGCTGGACCGCTAAAACTTTGGTATTGACGTCAGATATTGGAAGTGACTTTTTCTTCCGGCCGATAATGCAGTTACCTCTCCCCCAACGAAGTTGGTGGAGAGGTGGCAGAAAGCCAACGCAACCAAAAATCACAACAAGCCCATCGTTTTAGCGGACCACGCTAGCGTCCCAAACGGCTAACGAGATTTTCACACAATGATTCCTGCCTACCTGCTTCGATTCGCGAAACCGACCCTCGTCGCGCCGCGTCTTATTCGGGGGTAGATCCAGCGGCGTGGGGATCTTTAGCAAGATCCACTACGTTCATGACCCCGCTGCACAGGTTGATTTGTGATCTCGGTCATCCATTTAGGATAAGATGGCTGTATTCGATTATCCCCAACATCGATCACAACGCCTCCCAATGCTACCTACCACAAAATCCGCCACCCGCTTCACTCGTCGGCGTCTCGTTCGCTTTGCAGCCGCTTTCAGTTTTGCCATCGCTGGATTCGCCTTGCCGGTGAAGGCCGACGAGGTGGAATTCAATCGCGACATTCGCCCTATCTTTTCCGATACCTGCTTCAAATGTCATGGGCCCGATGCGAATACCCGCGAGGCTGGTTTACGATTGGACCAGCGTGAGGCGGCGGTCGAAGACTTGGGCGGGTACGCAGCGATTGTGCCTGGAAACGCGGACGAAAGCGATGCGGTCGCACGCATCGAAAGCGACGATCCCGACCTGCGGATGCCGCCCCCGGATTCGGGATTGGTGCTGACCGCGGCTCAAAGCTTGAAAGTGCGACAATGGATTGACCAAGGTGCCAAGTACCAGCGGCACTGGGCGTTTGAACCGATCACCCGGCCAGCGGTGCCAGCCGAATTTGATTCGCATAGTGCTATCGATGCCTTCGTTTTGAAGCGTTTGAAACAAGCCAACTTGGAACCGCTCGGGCCCGCGCCACTGGCCACACAGCTCCGCCGCGTGTCGCTCGATTTGACCGGGCTGCCGCCGACGATCGAACAATCGCAGCGGTTCCTCGCGGAGGTTCAAGCCAGCGGAATGGACGTGGCTTACGAAAACGCGGTCGACCGCTTGCTGCAATCACCACGCTTCGGCGAGCGGATGGCTTGGCAATGGCTAGAAGCGGCTCGCTACGCCGACACCGACGGTTACCAAAACGATGGGCCACGCGAGATGTCGCGTTGGCGTGATTGGGTGATCGACGCCTACAACCAAAATCTGCCGTTTGATCAATTCACAATTATCCAACTTGCGGGCGATCTGTTGCCTAATCCAAGTGAATCCGATTTGATCGCGACCGCCTTCAATCGCAACCACCGCTACAACTCGGAGGAAGGCATTCCGATCGACGAGTTTCTGCTCGAAAACGCCGTCGATCGTGTCGATACCACGGCAACCGTTTGGATGGGGATCACCGTGGCTTGCGCTCGATGTCACGATCACAAGTACGATCCGTTCAGCCAACGCGAGTACTACCAATTGATCGACTTTTTCAACGACGTCGCCGAAAGCGGACGCGCGATCAAGTTCGGCAATTCAGAACCCTGGATCAAAACACCAAATGACGCCCAACGATCGCAGCTTGAAAAACACCGGCAACGCGTCGCAACGTGTCGAGCAAGACTTGATGCAGCCAACGACGAACTGAGCGAGGACCAGAGAGCATGGGAATCGACGGCCGACTTTGCTTCGCTGTCGCCTGTCATCCATCACGGGCTGGATCATTTCTTTGACTTTGATTCCCCCAATAAACGTGTCGTATTTAAAGGCGACACGCTGGCGTCGCAGAAACAATCCACTTCGCCAACCGGTCACCTTGGCAACACCGCCACGGTCTCGGGCCGCGATCACTATGAACTCGGAAAGATCCCGGGACTGATCGGCAACGCACGGTTTTCGATCGCGTTTTGGATGTCGCCGGAACAGACCGATGCGGGGGTCGTGTTGTCGAATGAACAAGCCAGCACGAAACGCGAAGGCATTTTCGTCGAGTTCGTCAATGGACATTTGCGGTGGAACATCAACAGCCGCTGGATCTCGGGGGTGTCAACGATCCAAACGCAGCAAACCTTTGCACCGGGCCAATGGAAACACATCGTCTTGACCAACGACGGGACGCAGCGTGCACAAGGAATGAAGATTTATGTCGACGGTGTACTGCAACCGGTCGAGGTCATTCGAAACACCAACAGCAACACCGCCAATCGAAACCACGGCGGTACGATGAGGATCGGCTACAGCCCGCATGCCGGTCGCTGGAAAGGCCAAGTGGATCAGCTTCGTTTCTATACGACTCGAACGCTGGCAGCCGACGAAGCGGAACTGCTGGCGGTTGCGGATTCACCAAAAACGATCGCCACGATTCCCGAGGATCGACGGACCGAGCGTCAATCGCGTGTCCTCCGCACCGCTTATCTCGAGAACACCGAGAACACCGCACACCGTCAATGGTTTGCCGAACTAAGCGATGCCATCGCGGCGGAAACCAAGTTTTTTGACTCGGTGCCCACGACGATGATCATGCAAGATCTACCCAACGGCCGTCCGTCGTTCGTGCGATCACGCGGGGTGTACGACCAATTGGGCGAAGCGGTTACCGCAGGCGTGCCCGCTGTTTTGACGTCCGCGAACCAGCCCGCCGATCGGCTCG
Source organism: Novipirellula sp. (assembly GCF_041583735.1). Lineage (NCBI taxonomy): Bacteria > Pseudomonadati > Planctomycetota > Planctomycetia > Pirellulales > Pirellulaceae > Novipirellula > Novipirellula sp. The sequence continues at coordinate 3,426 of NZ_JBFHFD010000117.1, read as the reverse complement.
CCTTTGCTCGATGGTTGGTCGATGGAAAACATCCGCTGACCGCGCGGGTGACCGTCAATCGTTACTGGCAGTTGCTGTTTGGCCATGGTCTGGTCAATACACCCGAGGATTTTGGGTCGCAGGGAGATTTGCCGACGCACCCTGAATTGCTGGATTGGTTGGCGTCGGAGTTCACGGATGGCGGCTGGGACATCAAAGCCATTTTAAAAACCATGGTCACCAGTGACACCTACCGTCGCAGTTCCCAAGTCACCCAAGAGCATCGAAGTCAGGATCCTGAAAACCGTCTATACGCGCGAGCCCCGCGAAAGCGATTGCCCGGCAACGTGCTGCGTGACCAGGCGTTACAAGTCTCCGGATTGTTGGTGGAAACAATTGGCGGCCCGAGCGTGTACCCCTACCAGCCCGCAGGGTTGTGGAAAGAGGCGAGCAACTTTACGTACAAAGTTGGTAAAGGCGACGACCTTTATCGCCGCAGTCTGTACACGTATTGGAAGCGGACGCTGTCGCCGCCCACGATGGCACTGTTGGACACCGCGGACCGCGAGTGGTGTTCGGTCAAACCGCGTCAGACCAACACGCCGCTGCAATCGTTGACCCTGCTGAATGACGTGACCTTTGCCGAAGCGGCACGTAAATTTGGTGAGCGGATACTGCAAAACGGAAGCAGCGATGACGAGCGGATCACGTACGCGTTTCGTCGTTTGTTATGCCGCGACCCGTCGGCGGCCGAGACGAAGGTGCTGAAGGATGCGTTGGACACGTATCGTGACGAATTTTCGCTGTCGGCCGAACAAACCAAGGCAGTTTTGTCGATCGGACAGTCCGAATCGCTGGAAAAATATTCGGCTGTCGATCGGGCGGCGATGACGGTGCTGGCCAACGTCCTATTGAACTTAGAAGAGGCGACCACTCGTGACTAGTGAAGCGACGAACCCCATGCAGCCGAAAACCGCTGGACCCTGTAGCGTAAGTCATCAAGACTTTCGTGATTCAACGAACCGTTCGAAACGGTTGACGAGTTCCACGACGCCAGCAATTTTTCCAAAGGCCTTCAGTCGCCGCGACCTGTTGGCGTCCGCCTCGGCAACGCTCGGTGGTGCGGCCGCTGCATCGCTATTGGACCCGTCATCGACGTTCGCCGACTCGGTGGGACAACGAGGGCTGCATTTCACGCCCCGCGCCAAACGCGTGATCTATTTGTTTCAATCCGGTGGCCCGCCTCAGCACGACATGCTGGATTACAAGCCCTATTTGAACAAGGTGCATGGCGAAGAAACGCCCGCGTCGGTGTTTGGCGGGCAACGGCTGACCGGCATGACCGCAGGTCAATCCTCGTTTCCGGTGGCCCGATCCACTTTTAATTTTAAACAGCATGGCGACAGCGGTGCCTGGGTCAGCGACGTGTTACCGCACACCGCAAGGATCGTCGACGATCTGTGCATCATCAAATCGATGCATACCGATGCGATCAACCACGACCCCGCGATCACGTTCCTGCAAACCGGTTTTCAAATCGCGGGACGCCCCAGTATTGGGTCGTGGATGAGCTACGGTCTGGGCAACGAAAACGAGAACTTGCCTGCCTTCGTCGCGATGCTTTCCGGCAGCGGTGGGCAACCGCTGTACGATCGGTTGTGGGGCAGCGGTTTTCTGCCGTCGGTACACCAAGGTGTGCGGTTCCGCAGCGGCAAGTCGCCCGTGTTGTATTTGAACAACCCGCCTGGATTCAGCCCAAAGCTGCGACGGGACACTTTGGATCGACTGTCCCAGCTGAACCAACTTCGTGCCGACGAGGTGGGCGACCCCGAGATCGTCTCGCGGATTGCTCAATACGAGATGGCGTATCGCATGCAAACCTCGGTGCCGGAGTTGACCGACGTCTCGGATGAACCCAACAGCACCTTTGAACTGTACGGTGAAGACGCACGCAAACCGGGCACGTATGCACACAACGCGTTGATCGCGCGGCGGCTTAGCGAGCGTGGAGTGCGATTTGTGCAGCTGTTCCATCGCGGCTGGGACACGCACGGCGGGTTGCCGAAGCAACTCCGGGCTCGCTGCCGAGAGACTGACCAAGCGACGGCCGCCTTGATCACCGATCTGAAGAATCGCGGAATGCTGGACGAGACCTTGGTGGTGTGGGGCGGCGAATTTGGTCGGACTGTTTATTGCCAAGGCGATTTACAACCTGCCAATTACGGCCGCGATCATCATCCCCGCTGCTTCACGATGTGGATGGCTGGCGGCGGGATCAAGCCTGGCATCACGTATGGAGCGACGGACGAGTACGGTTACAACATCGTCGAAAACCCGCTCAGCGTTCACGCTTTACATGCCACGATTCTGCATCAATTGGGCGTCGATCATGAAAAGTTGACGTTCAAATTCCAAGGCCGGCATTATCGATTGACCGACGTGCACGGCAACGTCGTCCAGTCGCTGCTTCGTTAGCCAGGCATATCGTAGCCGAACGTCATTCGCACACTTAGAGTCGGCATTCGCAGACGTTCCTGGCTCCCCTCTCCGTGGATCGAAAGTCTTGACGACTTCCGCTACGCAAAAAAATAGACAACCCTAGAGTGAAAACTCTTCATCGCGTTGCGTTTTGGCGTTAGTCACGGTTCCCGAGTTCGACCAGGGTTCCGCCACCTCTCCACCAACTTCGTTGGGGGAGAGGTGACAAGTAATTAAAACATACCTTCACCGTGAACGGTTACCTTTCTCTTTCGAACTTTAATCGTACAAGATGCAACAAATCATTGCTTCTGGCTGCCCAACGTGACTGCACATCGGTTTATAATCGGACTTCTTGTCACATTGAATTTCGCCTGCTGCTGAAATCTAATCCCCCCCAAACGAAACACGAGAAGTCACCATGAGTGCCGACACCACCCCGCAAGCGATTGCGGACATGAAGCAAGAGCAGCTGCCGGTTCCGCAGCACAAGCTTCATGGCTGGACGCACTTCGTCGGTTTGTATGCGGGCGAGCATGTGGCGGCGACCGAGTTTGTGATCGGGGCGACGTTTGTTGCGCTGGGCGCGACGACGATGGACATCCTGATCGGGCTGCTGGTCGGCAATATCCTGGCGATCCTAAGTTGGACGCTGATCACGGCGCCGATCGCGGTCCAAACTCGGCTCAGCCTGTATACGTATCTGCACAAGATCGCTGGCGACTCGATGACCGACCTCTACAACTGGGCCAACGTTCTGATCTTTACGGTCATCTCGGCGGCGATGATCACGGTTTCGTGTACCGCCGTGCGTTTGTTGTTCAACATCCCGGCTCAGCTGCAATGGTATCCCACCAGTGCATTGTTCGTGATGGTGGTGCTTTCGGTCGGCATGATCGTCGTCTTCGTCGCGATGTATGGATTTAGCGCCGTGGCCGAATTTTCAGGACTGTGTGGGCCCTGGTTGGT
>NZ_JBFHFD010000116.1:0-17060 GCF_041583735.1 Novipirellula sp. | reverse complement strand
TACGCTCGCCAGAGCGTGGATGATTGCCAGCCAGTACGAATCACCACCTTCTGGCGAAGGTCGCTACGAGAAAATGATTCACAGCGTTCCGTAGCTACGCTCGCCAGAGCGTGGATGATTGCCGGCCAATACGAATCACCACCTTCTGGCGAAGGTAGCTACGAGAAAATGCTTCACGGCGTTCCGTAGCTACGCTCGCCAGAGCGTGGATGATGGCCAGCCAATACGAATCACCACCTTCTGGCGAAGGTAGTTACGAGAAAATGATTCATCACCAACGGTCATAAATTTCCGTTTCCGTTTTGTTTGGTGATCTCTAACAATTCCGGACCAGTCATCCGGAATGCGGCCTCATGCGGACACGCGTACACGCAGCTTGGTTTCCCATCAATGCTGCGGCACAAATCGCAGGTGGTCGCTCGTTGCTGGACAACCGGCATCTTCTTGCCTTCGACTTCTTGATAAACCGTCTTCAGCTTGCCCGATGCATCGACTTCTTGCTTGGGAAAGCCGTGCATGTTGATGTTGCCGTACGGACAATTGTCGGCACACAATCCGCAACCGATACAGTAATCTTCGATCGCGATCTCGAGTGAATCCCCATCGCGATGAATTGCATCAACGGGACATCCGACCAAACAGTACGGATCCATACACGACCGGCAACTGCTGGCGACCAGGAACTTGTCGAACCGCAATCCATCGCGAACCAATCGGGTGACCCCTTCGTGAGTGTCGGCACACGCCTTGGTGCACTCGTCACATCGCGTGCATCGTTCCAGATCCAAGACCAACAAACTTTGCGCCAAATAAAGGCCTTGATCGAGAAAGTCTTCTGATTCGACCGCTTGCAGTCGACTGCGAGCCTCCTGGTCTTTCTCTAAAATCACCTTCGCTTTGGCAGCCAACGTGTTTTTGAGTTCAGGAAACTGGGCCAGTAAGTTACGAAAATCCTCGCCACGAATGCGGATCAGTTCGACGTGATCCAGCGCCGAACAGGTCGCGGTACGGACGCCGGGACGGACCGTTCCGCCGAGAGCTTCCGAAAGGGTGTCGCCGATACTCGAAAGCAATCCAATCTCGCCGAACCCATTTCCAGGACCGAGATAACTGAGCACTCGTTCGTCACGTCCGTATTTTTGGGTGACTTTGACAAACCCCAGTTTGTTGACGTAGTAATCGTCGGCTCGATCGCCTTGCGCAAAAATCACTTGTCCAGGGTCGACCGAAACCAGATCGGCTTTGTCTCGCAGAAACTCGGCCGCTTGTTTTCGTTGTTGATCGTCGAGCGAATCAAAAATCGGCAGCGATTCAATTTGGCCCGTCAGCGAATACTTGCGATAGGCGCGATCCAAGATTTCGCGGCTGACTTCGTTTCGCTGCAACATGTACAACACGTTGCGTTTAATCTCGAGCACTTCAGCGTCCTGAGTCGCGACCACGGTAGCACTTCGCGGATAACGGTTCATACAAGTCATCTCGCCCAAGATCACGTCATCGCTGTTACGCAAAATCCGTTGATCTTCAGAGAGTTGGGCGGCGCTGACATCGGCCAACTTCGCTCGTCCGCCCACTTTTTCGACCACGGTTTTCAAACCGCCCAGCCATCCGAACAATCCGCCTGCGGAACGGTTGCGGACTGCACCGCGTGTGGTTGCGAGGAAAATCTCGAACTCACCGCTGAGGATAATAAACGCGGTCGAACCGTATTCGCCTTCGCGGCACAAAACGTCGCCTTCTTTCAGGATACGGCGAACGACTGCGGCCCCGTTAAACTGCAAAAATTTGTAGGGGATGCCGGAGAACAGCGGATAATGAATCAGCTCGTCGGCCGTCACGATGTCGCCATCTTTATTCTCGGCGACCATGTCATCGCGAACCCGTTTGATCTGGGTTTCGATGAACGATGGCTGGAACTGCAGCGCACCGGTCGGACAACTGACGGCACATTCACCGCACGAAACGCAGGTACTTTGCCCCATCGGATCTTCGAGATCAAAGGCGATGTGCGACTCGTATCCTTTGCCGCCACGGCCGATCACATTATTGCCTTTGATCCAATTGCATCCCCGCTGACAGCGGCCGCACATGATGCATTGATCATGATCCACGGCGATCATTTTGCTGCTGTCGTCGTGACCTCGCTCGAGCGAACGGGGGGCAAAACGAGATTCCTCGATCTCCATCCGCCGAGCGACTGTGGCCAATTCGTTGCCAGGTGCCGACCACTGCGAACTTGGCAGATGGTCCGCAATCAACAGTTCGACCACGGTTTGGCTGGCGGCTTTCACTCGCACCGCAGCATCTTTGTCGGTTTCGCTCTTGATCGTGTTGACGATCATGCCGTTGGAAACTCGCTGGACACACGACGGGACCAATTGTTTCCGCGGTCCACGCCGCGTCATCTCGGTCGCCTCGACAAGGCACACACGGCACACGCCCACCGGCGGCAGATGTTCTTTGTGACAAAGCGTTGGAATTGGATGCTCGTCGCCAGGCTCGCGGACAAACACTTCACTTGTCGCATCAAAGATTGTCGTGTAACGCGGTTTCGGTGCCCCGGTCGCATCACGAATGACGTTGCCCTGGCTATCGCGCGTCGGCACCGCCTTTTTGACCGTGACTTCACGACCATCAATCGTCAACGTGACATCTTCGTCCAACTCCGAAGCGGACGCTTTATGGACACGGACCAATTGACCGTCGACGTCACGTGCAAACAGACCTTCCTGTTCTGCAACGACTTGTCCCGGCAGATCACTGATATCAAAGTTAACGCGTGCGACGTCTTTGGGATCGATTTCGTTGCTCATGATTTTGCCACTTCCGACGGTTTGTTACGACACGCTTGGCGAGCCAAATCAGGAAAGAATTTCAAAAACGTTTGCAGCGGATTACTGGCCACTTGCCCGAGTCCACAGATGCTGGTCGCTTGCATCACTCCGCTCAGTCCCAACGCGATCGGTTCGAACGTATCGAACTCTTCACGCGTCACGTCACCGGCAAGTAACCGCTCGCCCATCTCGGTGACTTTCTCGGACCCGATGCGACAGGGGACACATTTGCCACAGGTTTCGTTTCGATAAAAGCGGCTGTTGGCGACCGCTTCGGCTAACACATTGCAGCCTTCGCCATAGATCACGATGCCAGCGCCGAGCATGTAGCCCACCGCACGCGAAACGTTGATATCCAGCGGCAGATCACGGATATCGATGTGAGTGACCCCTTCGGGAACATTGGCATCGACAAATCGGCGACTGAGGAATTTGACCGGAATTTTGGGCGGCAGCAATCCGCCCGAGGGACCGCTAAGCGCGACTGCGGCGATCGCTTTGCCGTCTTTCATCCCTCCGCAATGAATGTCGATCAGTTCGCCGAGCGTCGTGCCGGTAGGCACTTCATAGACGCCCGGTTGGTTCAAATCACCGCTGATCGAAAACAACCGTTTGCCTTTCATCGCCGGGCTCGACCCGACGGTCAACGGTCCTTCTTTGATTCCTTGGCTAGCGAACCAGTCGCCGCCGTCCTTCAAGATCGCGGGTGCCCAGGCAAACGTTTCCACGTTAGAAAGCAGGGTCGGTTGATCATACAAACCGTTGGTCATCAATTCAGGAGGCCGGTTCCGCGGTTCGGCACGTTTGTCTTCCATCGCTTCGATCAACGCGGTCTGTTCACCACAGATGTAACCGCCAGGACTGGGGAAGACATCGAGTTCGAATGAGCGGCTGCTGCCAAAAATGTTGCGACCGCAGGCACCAAGTTGGACGGCACGAGCAATTTCCTGGCGGCATTTTTCGATCTGTTCCGGATACTCGTGCCGAATATAGATCCACCCGCGAGTCGCCCCGACCACCAAGGCGGCCAGAATCATGCCTTCGATCGTCAGGTAGGGAGCGGCCAGCAAGATCTCGCGATCCTTAAAAGTTCCCGGTTCGCTTTCGTCGGCATTACAGACAATAAATTTTTCGCCCGTCGTGCCTTCGGCCCGCATCACGTCGCCCCATTTCAAGTAGGCTCGACCACCGGCGCCTCCCATCCCCAGCAGGCCCGCGTTCTCGAGCGCCTTGAGCACTTTGTCGGGATCGCCACCGCCCGTGATGTACTCGCGAATTCGCTCGTAACGACCGCTGCCGCCGTAAATATCCATGTCCCACTTGCCGACCTTCGCTTTGGCAAGTTCCCAATCCGAATTAAATTCGGGTTGTTGTCCCTGCATGATCGCGTCGATCGACTGCTGGATCCCCGCTTCGCTACCACAGGCAATCAGTTGTTCGTTGACCATTGCAGCCGGCGGACGATCGCAGCGTCCCAGACACGACACGCCACAGACTTCGACATCGTGGCCATACTTTTTCTCGGCCCAATCGGCCACGCGCTGGATCATCGGGACCGAGCCATTTAAATGGCAACTCATATCGCGACAAACGTGGACTTCGACCTTCGGTGGCGGATCGGTGCGAAAGTGCGGAAAAAACGTGACCAACGCATTGACGCGGTGCATCGGAATGCCCAATTCCTCTGCCACCGATTCCATATCCGCATGCGTCAGGTATCCGCCACGTTTGGATTGCCGTTCGTGTAAAGCTGGGATGATCATCGTGGTTATTTACTCGGGGTTCGCTTGGCTTAGAGTCGACGCCAATTGCGATTGCAAGATACGCAGAATCGTTTGACGAAATTTTGCAGGGTCAAAATCGGCCGGGGAATGCAGCGATACGTTTGTGTCTGGAGTGGGTTCAGGTTGAAATCGCAGCGAATGCTCGAGCTCGTTCAACGCATCGGGAAGCGACGCATTCAAATCGCGCAGCAACGCGTCGAGTTCCAAGTACTCAATCGCCGCTTGATGCCAATCCACCGGAGGAGGTTGATCCTGAAGTCGCTCCTGCATCGATTGCAACTCTTGACGCGGATCGATGGTCTTGGTGGCAAGCTGCTTGGCAAGTTTGCGATACTGGACCGCCAACGACTGGCCACTGGCGGCAATCTGTTTCGGATCACTGCGATGGGGCGAAAGTTTTTCGAGTAATGCCACATTATCGCGAAGTTCCAACTGGTTCACGCTGTGCCATGAATTCCAGACGGGCAATCCATCGCTGACGTGCAGCGGCGATTTCTTTTTGCTGGACGGTGGCACTTGAAAATCGCGGATCGACAAACTTTGGTGACACGCGAAGCAGTCGTAGTCGGACAATTCAGGCCACGGCACAGTCGGGTCTTGCAAATGGTCACGGGCTCGTTCGGAGGACAGTTTTGCTGCCGTGGCCAGATTGATCGCCCGCCCCACGGCACGCAGCCGAACGTGGGATGCGTCAAGTTCACGATCACGACCGGGATCCCAATGGGCCGGCAAATTCGCTAGATAGATCGGCAACTCAAACCGCAGCGCCGGATGTCCTGCCGCGATCAAATCATGATTCATGTCACGGACCAAACCGTCCTCGGTTCGTGATCCAATATGGCATCGAACACACGTTTCGCCGCGTCCGATGATCGAATCCATTTCACGCATCGATTCGTTCGTGGCGGGATCCCAATCGGCATGAGTATGCGAAACAAGCCACGACTCGGCCGCCCCGTGGCACGATTCGCAGGTAACGCCGGCGGCCAGAAACTCGACCGACAATTTCCCGCTTGCCGCAGTTTGCGAGGCGGTTGCGGTCGTATGACAACTGATACAACGCTCCCGCAACACCACATCATAGGCTTCGCGTGAGCCCGACGCCGAACGATCCAGCCGGCTGACGATCGCTTGTGAATCACGGTCATACAGTAACCGTCCGGCATTGGCATGCGGATCGTTGGCAAGCCACGTCGACAGTGAATGATTCCAGGCCGGACCGCGACCGATCGTGCCGCCGTGGCAAGTCGATGTTGCACACGACGCATTCCCCATAAAGGGTGACGGCTCGGCAGCCATCACGTTGGCGAGGCCTTCAAAACCAATTAGCCTCAACCAAATCAGCCCCCACCAGATAAGAGCGATGCGTGCGAGTTTCATCGCTCCACCTTCGTCACCGCGCCCGGCGGATGATAACGATGGCAAAGCGTGCAGCGATCCGACGCCCAAGTCGGTTGGCCACCTAATAACGAGACCGTTTCGGACGACGCAAGCGACGCGGGAGTCGGCAACTCGGAATCACGATGACAGCCAGTGCACGACTGAATTCCGGCGATCATCACGACGTCTTGATCGGTCGCCGGTTTCGCCGCCGTGTCGCTGTTGTAGGCCGCCTCGTGACAATATTTGCAATCGATTCGGCGATGTGCCGCGTGATCGTAGATCCCATGCTCGAACCACCGCGACGGGATCATCTCGGCACTTTGATTCCCAAGCGATGCACGGATAGCTTCATCCGTGACCGAGGCCTGATCATGACACTTCAAACACTGTGACTGCACTCGTTCTCTTGCCAAGCGAACGTCGACGATCGAAGAGACCGACTCACCGGTCGCGGGTTTGCCGACTCCTTCACCCGGCACAGCAACCGTTCGTGCATCGCCGCGGGGCGATCTCGCCTGACCGGTCGCTCGCACCCCGTCGATGGTCGCGGCCAATAACAAGTCAACTTTGGACCAAGGTACCGCGTGAGGAATCGGCGTCGTATCGGCCGTCGCGGCACCCGAGTTCATCGAGTGACATGCCGAGCAATGTTGTTCGAAAGAAACCGGCGCCATGTAGCGGCCCAACTCGCCGTCGGACGCCATCGTGTTAGCACCGCTGGGGTTGCCCACCATCTGATGACAACTACCACAATCCAATTGCACCGCCGCGGAATCGTCTTGCCCTTCGCCCCGGTACCGATCACGCAGCGATTCATCGAGCATCGCCAACGTCATCTCGCCGCGTTGTCCGGCATCCACTTGTCCAGGCCGCATGTGTTGAGCGTGATCAAATTTCACGACGCCTGGGTCGGGCTTCTGCAACGAAGCAAAGTCTCCGTGATCCGCCTTTGTAAACGCAACCACGTTGGCATTGACGGTCGGTGCGGCAGAACACACTGAACTGAGATCGGCGTGACACGAAGCACAACGTTCGTTGGTGACGAGGCTGAGATCGTGATCGCGGCCCTGATGATCGACGTGGCAGCCCGCACAATTCTGATCGACTAACTTTGCCTCGGCCCGCATCGTTTCGCGGTAGTGGCTGCCGACTTGGTGACACGACTGGCAAGCGGTTTCGATGTGCTGAATCGATTTCGTCGCATTCACTCCGATCGGCTTTATATCCAACGAGGATGCATCCGAGCTGATCGGGGTAAAGTTTTGATGACAGAGTTTGCAATCGTTTTCAAACGACGCATGGGCAATCGCCACCGGCCCTGTGCTGAGATGCGATTTGCCGGCCGCCCCCGCCAGCACGAAGCATGCGTAGAGCACTGCAGCGATGCCGCCCACCGCGATACAGAGGGTGCGAAACCGATGCAGTCCACCGCGGCGACGGTAGTAATCGATTTGAATTCGCTGAGATCTTTGCTTTCCCGTTTCACGCATTGTCGATCATTTACCAATACTTTAGCGCAGTCCAAACATGGGCTGCTAACAAAACGGTCACAGCAACGGACAATCCAATATGAATGGGAATCCACGCATGCAGCCAACGATGAACCGTGGATTGGGTATCAAATTGGCGACGTTGATCACAAAAGCTTTCGAGGATGTTCACGATCGATCCACTTTCTTCGCCACATGCACTGCGCAGCCGATCAAACCACACACTGGCGCGTTGTCGATCGTTTACCGGCGTTTTCGCCTGATGGCCGTGAAGCAGAAAAGGTTGAATTTCGTCTAGAGCATTCCACAGCGCCGGGCCATCGGTATTGGTCGACGCAAATTGGCGTGTTTCCAGCACCCGGCCGCGTGTTTTGCCCGACTGACGCACCGCACCGACAACAATGGCTCCTGCTTTGACCGCTTCGAACTCACGTTCTTCGTCGGCGTCATCGGGGCCTCCGACTCGACGCCCACATGCGCTCAATAATAATCGGCGAGCATCTTCAACGGTTTGCTTCGAGACATAGTCGATTTGACTGTAGATCGTTTCGCCTGGCAAATTGCGCAACATCCAGCGTGGCAGAATGTTCTGCACCGCTAATCCATAGATTCCGCTGAGGATGCAGAACACAAACAGCACCATGAAGGTGGCAGGCAACCATCCGCCCAAGTGAAACCCACTGTGTGCGATCGCCAACGGCAGCGAAGCCAAGCCAAACCACAGATGGGCAGCCATCCAATATTTGGCCGGAATCAACCGCAAGCGACGAAGCGCTTTTCGCGGCCATAGCAACATCTCGAATACGATGATCGAACCGGCCGCGATTCCGCACAACAATCCAGCACGACTGCCGCCGCCAACCCAACGGTTCGCCTGAGACGACTCGAGCCCGTAGTAGATGAGGCAACCGAGGGTCACGACCAACGTCGGAATCACGAACATCAGATGCAATCTTGTTTGGCTGCGATTCAATAGCACGTCAAGTAGCACCCAAATGTAAGTGACCAGAAAGTCCGTCGGCAGGATCGTTACATCCCGCGGAGAGCAACCATATTAAACCCCCGTGATGGGTAGTCGTCAATCTTCGCACCCCCACAGCATAAAATGTCGAGAGAACGCTGTTGTTTTGCCGATCAACGATTATCGTACTAATGTGAAGGTAATTTGGGGGGTATCCATTAACGCCTTTTCCACCTAACCCAAGTCGCGTGATGTCGCATCGAATCAGACCGAGCGTTTGCACTTTCCTGTGGATCGGGATGGTCTTCGTGTCGACCCTCGCGCGTGCCCAAGAACCGATCCCAACGCCGCCGGGGACATCGCCGCCGGGGACATCGCCGCCGGGGACATCGACGCCGGGGACATCGACGCCGGGGATGCTTTTTTCCCCAGGGACGCTCGATCGGCTGCACTCTCCCTTGCTTCGCCAAGATTTAATGGTCAATGGGGCCGCCTCGTGTGCGACATCCAATTGCCATGCGGGTCCGCGACCTGGGGTCACCCAAGCTACGGTGCGTCGTGGAGCAGAATACCAATTGTGGCTCGATCATGACCCGCACGCGCAGAGCTGGAAGACGATCTGCAGTGACGAAAGCGTCGCGATGATGCAGCGTCTGAAAATTATGGATGGCGACCAAATCATCGATCAAGTCGGATTCGACAACTGCATGGCGTGCCACAATTCGACGCGTCGCTACAACGAACCTCGCGCGAATCGCGATACGTACGTGGGTCCAAGTGATGCGGTCCACATGACACCGTTTGCCCCTGATCGCAATCAAACCAGCCCCAACGACGTCAACACATTCCAGCATGAAGGGGTGGGATGTTCGGCGTGCCACGGGCCGAGCGAGCAATGGATCGGGACCCACTTTCAACGCCATTGGTCACCCGCATCCGCCAGCGACGAAGGATTTGTCGACGCGGCAGACCTGTACATACGTGCGCGGATGTGTGCATCGTGCCATGTCGGTGACAAAGATCGTGACATGAATCACGACATCATCGCAGCCGGGCACCCAGCACTTCGCTATGAATTAGCGACCTTTCATGCATGGCAACCCAAACACTGGCGCGATGCCGAGGCGAAAGACCGTACCTATTACGAGGCCCAATTGTGGTTGGCCGGACAAATTGCGGCGACCGATGCCTCGCTGGCTCTACTCGAAACGCGAGCCGCCAAATCGCACTCTGTCAGCCAATGGCCCGAGTTTGCCTCATACGATTGTGCGTCGTGTCACCATCAACTTGGGCTACAAAATTCGCGAACGGCGATCACCGACGATCGGAAAGCGGTGGCGCTCTATTCGTCATGGAACGACGCAGGCCTTCGCTGGCTCGTCCATTACCGCATCGAAACGGGAGCGGCGACGTCAGACGATTTCGAATTACTTGAATCGCTCGACCGAGTGAAGCTACAGATGGAATCGCAACCAAAGGCGGATCCGGGATTCGTCGCCGAGTTGGCACTGCAGGCTCGCACGTCGCTTGCCCAATGGTTTGATGGCCCCGCTGGCCAATCCGAACGAGCCCAATTCCGCAGCGATCGCTTGGGGAACCTCGTCGCTGCCGCAGCCGGAAAACGTCAAACTTGGCAGACCTGGGAATCGGCGGTGCAGTTTTATTTGGCCGCCGTCGCCGCTCGCGAAAGCTGGCCCGGCGGATGGCACGGTCCCCTCCACAATCTGGCTCAACCGCTGCGTGTCGGTTTACGCTATCCTGAGATGATTGACGTCAGCCGTTATTCAAAACGCAATGAAAGCGGACCGACGCTGAATCGAGCCGAAGCGACGAAGTTGGGCATCGAGATGGCCGGTTGGCTGGGCCCGATTTACCAACCCGAATCCAGTGACGAGCTGCAGGACGACGAAGCGGAAACGCAAGCACTGCAAAACGAACTGCAAGAGATGATCCAGCGGATCAATGAACGCTGGAAACGCTTGAACCAACAACGCATCGAGCAAGCCGAGTCAACGGATAAAAAGATCGACGATGGCACGCCCGACATGCCGGCGAAACCGGAACGAAAACCGAAAACACGTGAACAGCTACTCGAAGAACTACGTCAAATGCAAGAAGCCCGCACGTCCGACGAATCAGACAATTGATTCTTTTGATTAAACAGATTGACAAAATGGTATCCACTTCCTTCTTCGCAAGACAGATTCCCACCGGGGTCGCGATTGTCCTGTTCGCAGTGACCAGTGCGGTCGGTTGGGCACAAACCGCTTCGGACACCCTGTCGCGCGAAGAAAGGCTAAGCGACCCGGTTTACATGTCGTGGGTTGCATCGGAACCCGTCGGCAAATGCGTCAGTTGTCACGTGATGGGACCAACCGACGCCGAAATCGATAGTGGCGAGTCGGGAGATCTGACATCGTTTAGCCGCCGCAGCGAAATGATGTATTGGTTGCAAAAAGACAAACATACGATCGCTCGCCGACGAGTCGAACCCTTCGCCGCCGAACAGAGCGAAGATGAGCTTTTAAAGTTATACGACCGACTCGATACTCAGATTGAAAAAGCGATCGAAGGATACAAGAAACGCGGTGAAACGATTGATCGCAACAAGGTCGGACTCGAAAGCATACCCGAAGAATGGATCGGACAAAGCAATCTGCTTAGCCGCCGCATCTGTGACAAACTATGGGGTTCGGGCTCAGTCACGACCGCAGCGGGCTACGCCAAATTTCGCGACCATTGCTTGACCTGTCATGGTGGCTATCACGCCGGGGCCAGCGGATTCGATTTGGCGGATCTCGATAACGCTCAATTGGGCATCGATTGTTTGTACTGTCACCAGCAGGACGATAACGATGAATGGATTGCGCCGCATCGAGATCCCAAGAAGTGGCGTTTGAAATCGCCTCAAGAAAAGTCGACTGCTGGATTGCGGAATTTGGTCGACACGTCCAATCAAGCCCAATTGTGCTTCGATTGTCATATCGGCAACCGCTCGAAAAATATGTTTGTGTCGCACGAGATGTATGCGGCCGGGCATCCCCCGATTCCCTCGATCGAGCTCCAGCAGTTCTGTGCCGAGATGCCACAACATTGGCAAACGCCAGCGCAACTGTACGATTCACTGGCGGATTACCCGCAGCGAAACGACTATTTCAACCTGAACTATCCCGGACTGCTCGGTTCAACCAACGCGGGTGCGGTTTTCTGGAACACCCGCAAAATGCTGATCGGATCTCTGGTCGCTCGGCAACAGATGCTCGAACTGTATATCCAATCGGGATCGGATTCGGCGCAGAACTGGGCGGACTATTCTCTGTATGATTGCGCGGCGTGTCATCACGAATTGCGATCCAACAGTGTTCGCCAACAACGCGGCTATGTCGGCGCCCCTGGACGTCCACGGCAATATGAATGGCCCGACGCGATTTTGACGATTGCGTATCTGTTCTATGGCAAGGAAACGTTAGCGCAATCGCGAAGCCTGGAAAACGAGATCGAGCAGCTCTTTAGCGAGCAACCCTTTGGTGACCCTCACCGCGTTGCCGCCGCTGCCACACAGCTGCGCGATCACATCACTGCGGCCATTGACGCGGTAGAACAAAAACCGGTCGATGCTCGAATCGCATTGGCGGTACTGCGAGGTTTGGCGACGACGCCGAAATCCAGATTGGTGACGTACGATGCGGCTCGGCAAGTCATCTGGGCGATGCAGACGATCGCGACCGAGCTAGAACTCGAAGGCAAACCGATCGCTCCGGAACTGCACGATCGGATTCGCCAACTCGGCAACCCGGAAACGACCGGAATCTCATCCGACCTGCCCTCGGGTCGCAAACAGTTCATTTACCCCGATCGTTTAGAGATGGATTTGCGTCTTCGTGCCCAGTACGATCCATCGCGTTTGGTTGCTCAATTGAAAAGTTTACGAGCGGACTTGGCCCAAGCCGCCAACTAAATCGAGGGGTAAGCTTCGTAGGACAGGCTGCCAGCCTGTTATTACCCAACCAACAGGCTAGCAGCCTGTCCCACGTTGATCGCGGAGTGATCAGCGACATCGCACAACTTTGCATCGTTCCCGTCGCTTAGAATAGGGTTGGTTACTCATCCTACAACGACGAGGTTCATCATGCTCAAGTTCGTACGCGAAGAAGTGGAATCGTTCATGCAGGGCCTCGTCAAACGGACCCCGGGTGAAGACGAATTTCACCAGGCGGTTCGCGAGGTCACCGAATCGCTGATGCCGTTCATCTTGCAGCATCCGCGTTACAAGCAAGCCCAATTGCTCGAGCGTTTGACCGAACCCGACCGCATCATCATCTTTCGTGTGACCTGGGAAGACGACGAAGGCAACTTTCGGGCGAACCGCGCCTGGCGAGTCCAATTCAATAATTCGATTGGTCCTTACAAAGGTGGTTTGCGGTTCCATCCTTCCGTGACCCAAAGCGTTTTAAAATTCTTAGGCTTTGAACAGATTTTCAAAAACAGCTTGACGGGATTGCCGATGGGCGGGGCCAAAGGTGGGTCCAATTTCAACCCCAAGGGAAAGAGTGATCATGAAGTGATGCGGTTCTGTCACTCGATGATGATTGAACTGCATCGACACATCGGCGAGGACACCGACATTCCCGCAGGTGACATCGGAGTCGGCGGTCGCGAGATTAGCTATCTGTTTGGTCAATACAAACGATTGTCCAATACGTTCGTTGGGACGCTGACAGGTAAAGGGTTGTCATTTGGCGGCAGTCTGGTACGAACCGAAGCGACGGGATACGGCTGTGTGTACTTTTGCGAGAACATGCTCAATCGTCTCGGTGATTCGATCAAAGGAAAATCGGTCTGCATTTCCGGCAGCGGTAATGTAGCGATCTACGCTGCCGAGATGGCGGGCAAATTGGGGGGCAAAGTACTGACATTGTCGGATTCCGGCGGGGTCATTCACGATCCGGACGGGATTGACGAAGAAAAATTGGCGTATGTCAAAGAATTAAAAGAAAAGCAGCGTGGACGTATCTCGGAATACGCCGAAAAGTATCGTAAAGCCACGTTCCACGCCGACCGGCGGCCTTGGCATATCCCTTGTGACGTTGCGCTGCCCTGTGCGACTCAGAACGAAATTGACCAGCAAGACGCTGAAACACTGCTGAAAAACGGTTGTATTGCGGTCGTCGAAGGGGCCAACATGCCGAGCACGCTCGAGGCGATGAAGGCGTTCCGCGAAGCCAACATCCTGTTCGGCCCTGCTAAAGCCGCTAACGCCGGCGGCGTGGCTGTTTCCGGACTCGAACAAAGCCAGAACTCGCTGCGATTGCAATGGACTCACGAAGAGGTCAATACAAAGCTAAAAAGTATCATGAAGGAAATTCATGAAAAATGCGTTCATTACGGAACGAAGGGAGATCATGTAGATTACGTCGACGGTGCCAACTTAGCGGGATTCGTAAAAATCGCCGAATCGATGCTGGCGTATGGCGCCGTTTGATTTTCGCACGTCGCACCACACGAGCCATTGGCATGGTGTCGCCCGATGCATCCGCGATTCCGATCAACTTGCTAGACTGCGACCGAGTCCCTTCCGAGATTTACTTTATTCCTGAATGGAAACATGCTACAGCGAGGCTACGAATTTGCGTCAGGTTATCGATTAGAAGAATTTCTAGGTCGAGGCCAATTTGGTGAAGTGTGGCGGGCCTCTGCGCCTGGTGGCACCCAAACCGCGGTCAAGTTCATCGACCTCAGTGGCGGGCAAGGCCAAAAGGAATACGATGCGATCAAGCGAATCAAGCTGATTCGCCATGCCAATTTGATGCCAATCACAGCAATTTGGTTGCTTGACGCCGAAGGCAAATTGATCCAAGACACTCCCGATCAAGCCGTTGCAACCATGGACGTCAGCGAATTGGTCACGCCGGATCGCGCCAGCTTTGCAATGCCGCGAACGCGAGAACCAGCGACGCTGGTAGTCGCAATGCTGTTAGCCGGCAAAAGTCTGCTGGATCGGATGGCCGAGTGTTTGCGTGAAACCAGCAAGGGAATTCCCCCGCGCGAACTGCTTTCCTACATGGAAGACTCGGCCAAAGGACTCGATTTCCTTAACGATGCCCGGCATGATCTCGGATCGGGCGAAGTCGCGATCCAGCACTGTGACGTCAAGCCTGCGAACATCGTCATCCTCGGCAACAGTGCCGTGATCTGTGACTTTGGTTTGGCGCGGATTCTGACGCGGACTCAAATCACCGCAACCAGCGCTTCGGGCACGCCCGCCTACATGGCCCCCGAAGCGATTGAGGGCAAACCAAGTCAATCGAGCGATCAATACTCGTTGGCGATCAGCTACTACCATTTGCGAACCGGCACGTTGCCGATGAAGGAAGGTTCGCTGTTCCAAGTTCTCAATGCGCATCGACAAGGCGAGCTGAACTTTGATCTCGTCGCGGATCCCGAGCAACAAGTACTGCGGCGGGCGACCGAGATCGATTGGAACAAGCGATACGAATCCAACATTGATTTTGTGGACGAATTGCGTGATGCGTTGCGAACCGAAGGGGCGATGACCACCGCCGCAGGACGCCCGTCCTCCAAGTTCGATCCGGCTTCGCCCAGCGGGGAAACCCAAAATGACCGCCTCGCACAGACGCAAGCGGGTCCCTCGTTGATCGCCGAAACGATGGATGGGACATCGGCCGTTGACACCGGGTTTGCTGATGCCGAGACCGCAAACTCGGCGGGTCTGCAGAGCACTCGAGTGTTACCGCAGCAGACGACCGATGACGCCGTCTCCTCGACCGGCGCCGTGACATCGAGCCAAACGCCCCGCACTGCACTGAAACGTTATTCGATCATCGCTGGCGCTGTAGCAGTCGTCATCCTTGGTGTGGTACTGGTTGCGTTTCCACGCCCTTCTTCCAAACCCATCGTCGACGATTCCGACAAGGCCGACCAACAGAACGTCTCGCCGGATCAAGTCGAACCCGTTAACAACCAACCGGACAGCGGTAAAACGGTAATCGAAAACGCGAGTCCGCAAGAGCTGCTGGACTTGGCGACCCGCGCTTTTGCGACCGATGCGGACAAAGCAGCAGAGCTATTCCGCCAAGCCGTGCAGCGTCGTCCAAACCTCGCAACGCCCGAACCGATCGTTCATACGGCACATCAAGATGGGGTCGAAGTATTAATGTTGGCCTCGCCCACGAACCAACTGATTAGCTGGGGCTACGACACCAATTTGAGTGTTTGGCCAGTTTCGCCAACATCGTGGACCGAATCGGCGGTTCAACCAATCTTGTTGCCTGGGTTGGATGTCTCGCTTGCGTATCGCGAAGGAATCTGCTTATCGCCCGACAAGCAACGTGTTGTCGCGGGATCAGGAACGGACGCCAAAGTCTGGTCGCTCGAATCGCTCCGTCGCAATCCCACCGAACCTGCTCAATCACTTCTCGCCGAGATGGATTCGCTTGACGACGAAGTCATGGCGGTCGCATGCCACCCCAAAGATACCACAGTCATCGCAATGGCGCTCGACGACAAAGTGGTCGTGTACCAAATCGAAACCAAGACATCTGACAAGCCTCGCCAACCCACCAAGCTGACTCAGTTTGAATCCGCAGGATCGATTAGCCAATTGGTGTTTCACCCGTCGGGCGATTGGTTGATCACGATCATCGATAAAGGCCTCGTCCAGGGTAAAGTGGTCGCTTATGCCTGGGACGAACTGCGGACCGGCGCCCCGCAGAACCGCGCCCCCACCGCGATTCCCATCAACCCCAAGGGAGCTCGTGTTCGCACGATCGGCTTTCCAAAGCAGGAATCATCCACGGACTCCGCTGCAAGTATCGCCACCGGGGACGAAACAGGAACGGTGACGCTATGGAGCATCGCTGATGAACCCAAATTGTCGTCGCGAAAACAACCGCATGCAGGCCCCGTCATGGCAATGAAGATATCGGCGGGAACCAGTGACACCGCGAGTGTCTTGGTGACCGGCGGCGATGATGGCACATTGAACCTCTGGCCGCTGAGTGAAGGTGCGAGCCAAACCGCAAGCGGTCACGACCAAACGCTTCCGCTCGGCAAGCATCCCGTGTCGTGCGTCGACGTTACCCCCAACGGCCGCTGGGTTGCCGCGGGCACCTACGATGGAACGGTGTGGCTTTTGGATCGCACTAGCCAAGACAACACGGCAGCGTTCCTGGTATCTGGATCCACCAGGATCGAAAGCATTTGCATTGATTCGGCAAATGGCTGGCTGGTCGCCGGATGCGACGATGGCAGCTTGCGAGTGTGGGATCTGGTGCGTTGTCAATTAATCGCGATGACCCAATTGCGTCCCAGCAAGATCATCGAAACGAAATCCAACCAGCCGCCCGTGATCTGACGAGCCCACCTACGGTTCCGTAACCACACTCCCTTCGCCAGAATTCGTAGCTACCTTCGCCAGAAGGTGGTGATTCGCATTTCCACGGCAACTATCCACGCTCTGGCGAGTCCTCATTCCGCTTCGCGGCACCCTAAATAATGAAAACGGCGGTTAGTGTATAATTTACGATGGCTGACGTGTGAGTTGGGTCGCAGATCGTGCTCCACTGGCGTCTAGAGCCCGTTGGCGAGT
>NZ_JBFHFD010000115.1:0-17095 GCF_041583735.1 Novipirellula sp. | reverse complement strand
GGGTTTGCCGAAGCCGATGTCGATGAAAAGCTGTGGAAAGTGGTCACGCATAGCCAACACTTGGTGTGTGGCGATTGCGGGCGTTCGTTTAATAACTTGACGCCGCACCATTTCTCATTCAACTCTGCGGTCGGCTGGTGTCCTCAGTGCGAAGGACTCGGAACTCAAACAGGCACCAATCCCGCAGCGCTAATCTCGTCACCGACCGCAACGCTACTCGAAGGAGCGTCGCTATTATGGCCATCGGTCGACAAGGCAGTATCGCAGTGGATGATGCGTGCGTTCTGTCGTCAAACGCGAATTCCAATGGATGTGCCGTTTGACAATCTAACCGTCAGCCAACGGCGGATCTTGTTTCACGGGTCGGGCGAACGATGGATCGAAGTCCGTGAAAGTGATCGCGAGACGGCAACGAAAACGACATCCAAACAAGACGTTGTGGTGTTCCGATACCAATTCAAAGGTTTTTATCCGGCACTGGCCGAAGCGGCGCGTTTGACACCGGGACTGCGTGGCAAGTTGGAACAATTTGTTGACGAGATTGATTGTAGCGCGTGCGACGGGTCACGGTTGCAAGAGGACGCCGCAGCGGTGCGTTGGCGGGGACACACGATTGCCGATATCGTGCACATGCCGCTAGTTCGACTCGCTGAACACATTGCGACTTGGAAATTGGACAAGCGAGAACGCAAAATCGCGGGCGAATTGGCGCGTGAGATCACCTCACGAATCAGTTTCCTATTGGATGTGGGGCTCGATTACTTGACGCTGCACCGCGGAGCCGCAACGCTCTCGGGCGGCGAAGCGCAGCGGATTCGCTTGGCTGCTCAATTGGGCAGCGGTCTGTGTGGCGTGTTATATGTGCTGGACGAACCGACGATCGGGCTGCATCCCCGCGACAACCAACGACTGATCGGAGCACTGCATCGATTACGTGATCTTGGCAACACGCTGTTGGTGGTCGAGCACGACCATGATGTGATTGCCAGCAGCGATTACTTGGCGGACTTTGGCCCCCGCGCAGGCCGCTATGGCGGACGCATCGTTGCTCGCGGCGAACCGACCAAGGTGCTGCCGGTCGACCAATCGGTCACCGCTGGTTACATCAACGGCACCAAATCGATCGCGATCCCAACGAATCGCCGCCCCACCTTTGGCCCGAATGGTTCGGCGTATGTGCAGGTGTTAAAAATCACCGGAGCGAGAGAGAACAATCTCAGCGGCGTGGATGTGCAGCTTCCGCTGGGCGTGCTCACCGCGATCACCGGCCCGAGCGGCAGCGGCAAGAGTTCGTTGATCGAAGGCGTCCTGTACCCCGCATTGGCTCGACGACTGCATCGCGCTCGCGTTCGTCCCGGTCGCTACGAAAAACTCGAAGGCGTTCGCTTTATCGACAAAGTGATCCAGGTTGACCAGTCGCCGCTGGGCAATAGTCCGACCAGTAACCCGGCAACCTACACCGGCGTGTTTGACTTGATTCGCCAAGTCTTTGCCGAGCTTCCCGAAGCCATCGAACGACGTTTCACCGCACGGACATTTAGCTTCAACGTGGCTGGCGGTCGCTGTGACACGTGTGAAGGCAGCGGTCAATTGAAGATCGAAATGCACTTTTTGCCCGATGTCTGGGTGCCTTGCGAGGAATGTGATTCACGCCGTTACCATCCCGATGTGCTCGAAGTCAAATTCCACGGTGCCTCGATCGCCGACGTGCTGGAAATGCAATGCGGCGAAGCGCTCGAATTGTTCGCCGAACATGACAAGATCTCGCGGATCCTGCAGACGATTTGTGACGTCGGACTCGAATATGTCACGCTCGGTCAATCGGCACCGACCCTCTCGGGTGGTGAAGCACAACGGGTAAAATTGGCGGCGGAACTGGCACGTCCGATGACGGGGCGAACGCTGTACATTTTGGACGAACCAACGACCGGTTTGCACTTTGACGACATTGAAAAGCTGTTGGGGGTACTGCAGCGATTGGTCGAAATGGGCAACACCGTCGTCGTGATTGAGCACAACCTGGATGTCATCAAATGTGCCGATTGGATTATCGACATGGGGCCGGGCGCGGGCGTGGAAGGCGGCCAGATCGTTTTTGAAGGAACGCCCGAAGCGCTAGCGGCCACCTGTACGAACAAGAAACGAGGCGCCGTCGTCTCGTCCACCGCGCCGTTTTTGGCCGAGGTCTTGGGGCACAAGGTGCCCGCCAGCGTGAAACGCAACGCGTTGCCGAAGGCGACGAAAAAAACAGCCACGAAGAAGAAGGCGACAGCGAAGAAAAAATCCAGCAATCCAGCTGCGGAAAAATCGGCGACCAATGGCGAGGTCGAGCGGGACGAGGTGAGTTTGGCGGAGACCAACGACAACGTTCATCCCTGGAAGGTTTTGGGGCGCCGTTGGCACTCGTTGGGCAAAGGATTCCCGGCCGACACGGAACCCGAGTGGCCGATTGAGTTGGCCGACATGATCTTGAAGTTGCTTGAGAATGTCGCTGGTGACAATTCACTGCGATTTGACGCCCCCGACCGAGTCGTCGTGCGTCCGCAGGGTCAGCAAAAGAATTGGGCCGAGGTCGAGACCAAGACTCCCGAATCGCTGAAGGTCACGTTGGCAGGACCCCATGAAGCGGTGGACATGGATCAGCTCAGTGCACTTGGGTTCAAAGGTGCCGTGCAACCAGCGGAAACCGAACAAGCCGAAGTGACGTTGCGGTTAACCGAGTTAAAGCACGGCCGCAGCCGCAAACTGAAAACGTTCCTAAAACAGCATCTGCAGCGAACCATCAAAACCTAGCGTAGTAAGCCCAAACGCGATCGGGCGGGCGAGTTGCATTGGAAGTCGAGTTAAGGTGCATCGCTTAAGGTGCATCGCGGCCTGATTCCATTTCAAAACTTCCAGGCTTTGCCTGCTTCCGACTCTTACTCTTAATCTTAATCTTACTCTTAATCCTAATCTTCCCCGGTTGTCTTCCGGTCCAACGTAGCGAGGGCTGACGTGATTAAGATGACGAGCAATAGTTACAGATACCGGGACCGGAGCACCAGCATTGTTGCGGCGGTGGAGCGACTCACTCCGCTGGCTGATGCGGGAGCAGCAAAAGCAATTTCGGCCGGAGAGCAACAAGGAACCGTGTCCCGATTCCCCGCACCGAAAGAATATGCAGCAACGAACTGTACCTCGCCAACAAAAACGGATTAGAATCAGGAAAACCAAAAGCAAGCCTCCAGCGTGGAGTCTCCTCCCCATAAAGTACGACACCGAGTCGTACCTAACTCCGTTAGGCGAACTCGTCCCCCCATGACCACCATTGAGATGCTTGGCGTTTTTGAGACTCCGGCCTGTGAGCCGGTTCACCTCATCGAAATGCTCGTTCATGAATCGCGTGGTCCGTTCAAGATCGGTACAATCACCCAACAATGGTTGGGCAAAGAACGAGATAGTTGGCAGGTGGCGTATGACGAAAAAATACTGACTCCCGATGGGGCGGACATCTTGTTCGATCCGTGGTTCCCCGAAGGTGACGTCTCTCAGCATTGGATCGGGGATGTGCGATTCGCGTTCTTCTTCCACTATCTCAATTTTGATACCAAGCTAATGACTCCGTTTGGCAATGTGGCAGTCATTGATGTCGGTATGCTTCCCAAACGGCTGAAGTTCATGAAGTACGAATCCCCATGCTAAGTCGGCGAACAATGTGTGGCCGCTGAGTTGCGGCATCCATGCCGCAAACACTTTCCATCTTCATTCCACGCGGGCTCTTGTTGTACAATTCGCTCGTTGGCCAACGTAATGCGCTTCGATCAGGGCGGCGTTGGCCACACAACCCGTTATTTACTCTCCGATCGTTCAATGTCCGATGCCGCCGCAACTGAGGCTGATGTTCTCCGATGCGGCTACGACGTCGGGTACTTCGACAAATCCGACATAATCGCGTGGGCGGATCGGCAGATTGCAGCGTCGGACGCCCCTCGTCGAGTTGTCACCGATTGAATCGCCGAAGCCTCATTGCCGCTTTCACCACGGTCGTCGTTCTCGCTGCAGTTGCATTTTCCCTGCTGCCAACTGCTCCACCGGCCGTCGATGTTACAACACACACCATCGTCGTCGACGACGTTGAGCGTCTTTACCACATTGCATTGCCGCACGAACTTCCTGAAATCGCACCTGTCGTTTTTGCGTTTCATGGAATGGGTGACTCCCCAAACTCAATGGCAACGTACTCTCAATTGGATCGCTTGGCGTCCGATCACGGTTTTCTCTTGGTTTATCCCACGGGGCTCAACGCGATGTGGGCCGCAATGGACGTTGATCCCGAAACGATCGATTCCAACCCTGATGTCCGGTTCTTCGATGCGCTTCTCGAACAAATTGCCGCGAAATATGCGATTGACGACAATCGCATCTATCTGACTGGAATGTCCAACGGTGCATCATTCGTTCAGATCCTCGCGAACGCACGGTCCGCAAAAATTTCCGCCGTTGTTGCATGTTCCGGACCGCGACCGCGTGCTCTCAACGACGCTCGACGACCGTTTCCGATTCTTTTGATCGTCGGCGACAACGACCCTGCGGCTGATTTGATGCAATCCGACCTCGAATACTATCAGGCCGCCGGACATGATGCTGAACTCGTGATTATCCCCAAACTCGGTCACGAATGGTCGATTCGACACAACGCTGATGCTTGGGCTTTCATGGCCGATCACCAACTCTCTCCGTAGCAAGCAGGCCGGACAATATGAATCCAAAGCCCTGCTGCGGCGTTCGTCTGTTTTATCGTTATCTCGGAGCGGAACAATTGTGCCAAGCACGTATCCTAATTGTGCGAGCTGACGATCCAGACGCTGCCATTGAGCGGGCCGGGCATCTGGCGCGCGACAATTACGAGTCGGATACGACCACTCACCAACATCCGATAGTCTGTGCCGGAGTCGCGTAGCGATCGGCAGGAAAGTCTTTGCGGACCAAACCTCGGATTGGCATCGAAGCGTTGGGATAACCGAAACTCTTGGCGTGTCTCGCTGCGTTCGTCGCCTTGCCACGATCTTGAACTAAGCAGCGTGTTGGTCGGATTGCTGATGGTGCAGATCGGAGTTGATTGCTGCAAAAATCTCTGCGATCAAACGCTTTGATTTGCCCCAGTCATACCACTGCGCCGAAATCGTCGTCGCCACCGAGACTTGGACACATCCGTCGCTCTCTTCTAGCAATAAATGCAGCTTGCCACAGTTCGTGATCAGCGTCGAAGGCAACGCCGCTGTCAGCGAACACTTGTCGATGTCTTGGTGGACTTCGGCAATCATCAATGACTTTGCCGCCAACGCACACAAGGTCGCCAACAGCACCCGTCCTGGAGGTGCAAAAAACACCTCGGTTGCATGACGATCCGTTTTCAGTCCAAGTTTGTCACAGATCGGCAGAATGACTTTGCTCAGCTTGACGAGCGAAAATCCGATCGGCGACACGGCATCGAATACTGCGAGTAAGTCTTCCCCCGTGACTCCTTGACGAGAATCACGCGCTGCCAACGTGATACGGTTCCGCGCGTCTTCGCTCGCGAGAACCGTTTCGTACTGAATCGACTCCGTCCAATGTATCACGGCCTCGATCATGACCGCCTCGTTATCCGCAGCCTCGACAATCGAATCGCTGGATTTGGATGACGGTGATTCCTCGGCAACGAGCAGCTCCTGCCGCTGCCCACACTTGGCGCAGAACGTCGCTGCCCCATCGGCCCCACAGTGAACACAGTACATCGAAGTCGTTCCCTGAATTCGGATTTGCATAATGCCACAGAAACATTGTCCGGTAAGTTAGCCAAATGTTTGCTCCGGTGGCAAGTGCCGTTCACAACCGATGACAACGATCAAAGAAAGCCCCCCTTTTCGCATTACCATTGCTTGGGTCCAAAGCTCTCGGCGAGTGTCGTTACGTCTATGACCTGGACCAAATCCGGGCCCCGGAGCTAATCCGGGCGTCCTTAGGCTAGATGTGCCCCAGTGAGCCACAAATTGCCATCAATTTGATTTGCTGATTGTCCATGGGTACCGCCTTCCCAAGATTCCTACTGAAAAGTTAGTCCTACAAAAATTTTCGGACTACAATTTCCATCGTTTCATAAGACTTGCTTGGACGATTCTGGGGGAGCTTCCTACATTGACACTCGCATGCAACTTGCAATTTTCCGGGCATCTGAATACTGCGGGCGAGCCCATCTCTCAAATGATAAAACCGAAGCTTGAAACGCTGCAGGTTTTAAGAGCGGTTGCAGCGTTGTGCGTGGTTGTTTTCCATGCCAACGACATTGCTTACATTCTGAAGTTGACAGAAACGCCGCACTTCATCTTGATGCACCTGGGCGACTTGGGAGTCAACCTCTTCTTTGTGCTGAGTGGTTTCATCATCTTCTATATTCATGCAAAAGACTTGGGGCTACCCGAGCAGGCACGTCGCTACACGTGGAGACGCTTTTCGCGTGTTTGGCCGCTTTATGCATTGATCACGTTGGCTAACTGCGGCGTGCTGTTCGTGATTGGAAGCAACCAAGTCAATGGCGCCGAGATCGTTTCGAGTTTGTTGTTTTTGCAAGCGAAACCGATCGTCAATGTCGGCTGGACGCTCGTCCACGAAGCATTCTTTTACGTCCTGTTTGGCATCGCGATCGTGGGCGGACGAAAATTCGGCATGTGGTTGGTCACTTGTTTTGCATTGATTGCGATCTACACACAGTGGACAACACAGCCAAGCGAGTCGCTCTACGGTTGGATTTTCGCGACTCAGAAATGGTACTTCATTAGTGGCCTTGGCTTGGCATGTTTGTTGACCGACCCAACGAAGCAGCTGGCTGGCACTGCTGCACAAAAGTTTGCTGGGAGCCTGTTTGGCCTGCTGATTACAACGGCTGTCGTCGTTGGCATCCTCGGAGACGCAGCGGATGAACTCAGCTTTCATTTAACCATGTCGCTTGGATTAGCCGCGATGGTGGGCCTTTGCATCTGGTCCGAAAGAACGATGAATCTACGAATGCCACGGTTGCTTGTTTATCTCGGCGACGCGTCGTATTCGATCTACCTGGTCCATTCATCGGCAATCTTTCATCTTGTCAAACTTACCAAACGGTACATGCCCAGTCTTTGTACAAACCATTTGACCATGACACTCTGCTGTATCAGCTTCATTGCGGTTCTTGGTGGCATCAGCTGCTATGAACTCGTCGAAAAACGATTGATCCGATGGATCCGCTGATGCCCTCAAGCACAGGTCATCACCTGCATTGCGTTTACCGGCGTCATCGGCCTGTGTTGATTTAGTCAGTCGCTGGCGCGCAAGCGGACGGGCTCTGCGCATGACTCGCTGCCTGATAGCCCACGATTGCAGCATTTTGCATTTCGTTAGCGGCAACAAGCCCCAAGCGTCATCGCGTCCGGACGCCCGAAATTCTTCACACGTCTGGTTACACCGCATTTTGCTTGCTGGCTCGGCTAAAATGGTCGAGAATGTTCCGAGCGGGGGTAAAAGCGTGAAATATTTCAATGGTCTGATAGCGGTCGCCGCGAATTTGGTCTTCCTGACCAGCGTGTATGCGGAAACATCGCCCAATGATCCTGCCTCCAACACGCGTTTGCGATGGACTGTAATTGCATCGGGCGAGGTGCTCAAGAGTGGTTTGGCCGACTTGCTGAACGTTGATCTCTCCAAAAATGAATCGATTGTTTTGGTCGATCGCGAACGACTCCGCGATGCGACTCGGGAACTGCAGTTCGCCATGATCCTGCAAGCCGATCATCCCCAACTCCGCTTGCAGTTGGGAAAAACGTTAAACGCAGACCGATTGCTGTTGCTTTCGATGGCGCAGGAACAAGGCAAACCAATGCTGCGAGTCGTCGTTTGTGATGCCAATTTGGGAGTGCGATTGGCTCATCAAACGTTTGCTTTCTCGGAGAACCTTTCGCAATTGACCGAGCGTTTGGCGGCGAGTGTTGACGAGATCGACCGGCGGTTCACGGGCGGAATCCACACGATCGTCGCGGTGCCGGCGTTTCTGTCCGAAGACTTCAGCCAACGATTTGCCCATCTGCAATCTCGTTTCAGCAACCTGCTATGCGATTCGCTGGCAACCTACCCAGGCGTCGCTGTTGTCGAGATCGAAGAAGCCAACGCGATTTTGCGGGAACAACAGGCGACACTTTCCGGCGGACTGCAGCGACCGATCGCGATGATCGTCAAAGGCAGCTACACCATCCAGCAGACGAAGCCGGACCGCCCACGCAAAGTCATTTTGCATCTCGAATTGACGAAAGACGCAGCCGAATTGGAGACGATCGACAAGATGATCGAACTCCAACGCGTCGATGACTGGTTAGTCAAGACGTTTGCAAAACAGTTAGCCACAAGGGGAAGTAAAAACGACTCTGAATTGACCCCAGATTTGCAGAAAGCGATTTTGGTGCGGCATGCAGAGCGGTTCGCAGAACTTGGTGACTGGGACCGATCGAGTTCGCTCCGCGAGGCGGCGCTTGTACTGGATCCCCAAGACGCTCTGCAGCGTGGACTTGTGATCAGTGAACTGCAATATCATTTCACTCGTGATATCGATCAACATTGGTTCAAGAAACAGTCGGCTGCAGAACATCGCCAAGCGATTCTGCAGCGTGCTGCCGACGACTACGTTCGAGCACTCGGTCACCTTAAGTTCTTGATCCAGAATCGACGGATCAATCGTGTCGATGCGATTGGGTTGTTTCAATCACAGATGTGGTACAAACAGGGCGCCGTGGGGCCGATCCCCAACGACGTCTCGCGACACAGTGCACTGCAACCCGCTTGTCTTACGCAGCGCCGATTCATCCGTGAAGTCTACGCGGCGGTCAATGAACTCGAACCAGGCCGCGTGCTTCCGCCCCACCTAAGCGACCCGTTTCATGGCTGGCAATATCCGCTGGTACTGCACACCTGTAACGACGTCATTTTCAATCATTACAACCCGGATTCACTCGAATCGCTGTGGGACACGATCAGCCATGTCCTGCCAGACGATGCCAAGGTTTCCTCGCTGGCCATGGGGGTGATGAGTCGCGACTTTGCGTCGGAAACGCGGGCGGACCATGCCGAATTCCTGGACCGCCGGCAATCGCTGCAAACATCGATCCACGCAACCAATGATCCGCAGGCGAAAACATCGGCGAACAACGAGTTTCACCGTGTCTCGCCGAACGATTTCAATCATCATGTGGATCAAGCGAAACGCGAATGGATGACGTTCTTAGCACGGCTGACCGAGTCGGATCGTGCCGTGGTCCGGCTGTACGGGCACTACGGACGTCTGAAGATTCTCGGGAAGCAGAACCCCTTGCCCGTCATCGACGCACTGGAATCGCAGCTCGCCGAGATCAAGTCACTTGGCCGCATTCACGATCGCGAGCTGAAACCGCTGGAAACCAACCTCGCGATGACGCGAAAGCGGTATCAAGCGGTTCCTTTTCCAACGCCTGCGTGGAAAGGCGTCGAGCCATCGCTGGGACAGATGCGTTTCGATCCTGTTTCACTAGCGGTGCAAGGCGAACCGAGTACGAATCCGCCGCCGCAAATTAAAGGCATGCTAAAGTGCGGCGAGCACTGTGATGCGTTCTGGACCCAGGATCAATTCTTTGTGATGCACGAACCAGGAGTGCTACAAGAAATCAAGCTAACGGACGCGACATGGAAACATGCGTTATTTAGGGAGGTCAGCTGGGACGGAGAGTGCATATGGTTGTTTGCTCATGGCCAGGGAATTGTGGCATTCAAACCGGATGGTACGCGATTGGCTACCTTCAATGCTCGCGATCATTTGCCGGGCTATGACCGCGGCGTCTGTTTGCTCGGGTTGTCGCCACGCCGCGCGTTGGCGGTGGGCAGTTTCGGAGAAAACAGTCGGGCGTGGTGTGGCGTGCTGGAGATCGACGCGCAGGTGAAGCCATCGGTCGACATCTTTTTTGAAGCCAAATTGGCGGCGGAAGGTCGACCGGCAGCCGAACCGGCCGCGGATCCGCTAACCGCGTTTCGACCGAATTGGATTCATCGTTTCAGTTCAGTCGGCGGAAACAACACTGTGTTTGTTGGGCGTAGCGGATTGAAGGGAGCCCTGGAAATTGAGTTGCAAACGCGTCAAGTTTCGGTTTCAAACTTCTTGAATACATCCTCCTTCGGACGCCAAGCCTTCTTCAGTCACAATGGCAATCTGATTGTCTCGCTCGGTGGCAACAGCCTGATGCATTACACTGTCGCCGACGACAACACGGCGGTTCGTCGACAAAAACTGTCGACCATCGATCCCTATATTGACCAGTTATTGCTACATGACGGCTGGCTGTACGTGCCCGGCAAAGTTTGGCGGCGAATGGATCCCGACGAATTGCAATTGCAGCGTTTACAGCCATCCCATTCACGGCTGCCGACTCGATACTGGTCGATGAAATTTGGGATATCCGCGCACTACGGCCTTGTCGGCCACTCACTCTACGAGAATCAACCACCACTGTTTCAGATTTCGGTAGATTGAGCGGAATGAAAACATCCCTTCAAAACTCACCTTCACGCGATGCACGATTCGGATTGCTTGCTTACGCCGCGTTTTGTCTCGTGCTGACGATCTATGTCGCGTGCATCACTCCATTTCGCTCCGAAATGTTGCTCGCCGATGCTTGGGAGCATCACGCTGCGGTGTTGACGTTAAGCGACAACCTGTGGACGCCCGGTAATCCGACCTATGCCACCGAGGATCCATCGATCCGCTACTCGCCCTATTCGGTCGGGCTGGCGATTTTGTGTCAGCAAGCCGGCATCACGCCCTACACAGCGCTCAGCATAGCAGCAGTGCTCAATACACTCGGTTTCTTTGCAGTGTTTTGGTGGTTGCTGCGTGGGTTTGCGATGACGTCGATTTCGCTGGCCGCTGGCCTATGCATCGTGTTACTTTACGGCGAGGCACCGGGTTATGCCAATTCCTTTGCGCTAAGTGATTTGCCATGGCACATGGTCAACCCTTCAGCGTTTTCGCTGATGTTGAATTTTTTCTGCTGGGGGCTGTTGTGGCGAGTCCGATCGTCCAGCATCACGCCGACCGTGATCGCGGTCTTCGCGGCCGCCGTTTCGCTAGCCCTTTCGGTACTCAGCCACGGCATGACTGGGGTGCTCGGGGCCATCGGGGTGATTTTGTTGGTCATTGCGGTGGACGCG
This sequence comes from Novipirellula sp., assembly GCF_041583735.1. Lineage (NCBI taxonomy): Bacteria > Pseudomonadati > Planctomycetota > Planctomycetia > Pirellulales > Pirellulaceae > Novipirellula > Novipirellula sp. The sequence continues at coordinate 5,878 of NZ_JBFHFD010000115.1, read as the reverse complement.
TCCCAGCGAACAAGAGTGATGGTGATGGTGATCAGCGTCGGCGTGCTTTCGCTCGCCTTGTCCGTAGCGTGGCCCTGGTACCGGTTTACCGATGCCGCCACCGGTGGCCACGATCCGTGGTACTGGTTCAATCCCACTATTTTGCAGCGGATGTTTTTTCTGTGGTGTGCTCCGGTTTATTTATCGACGTTATTGGCGTTGCCGTATCGCAGTGAGCCGCTGGTTCGATGGTCGTTAGCGGTCAGCGGGGTGGTGATTGTTTTGGGAATCGTCTCTTGGCTCGCCCAATCGGCTTCGCTGGCCCGATTGCCTTTGGCGGCCACTCCGGTGGCGTGTATCGCCGTGGGTTACTGGATCAAATCGGTGGCACCGGGGCTGCGAGGTTGGACGACGCAATTGCTGAGCGGACTGCTGTCTCGATCGGCGAGCCGCAATGCTCAATCGCTGACTCAGATGTTGTTCCTTGTCGCATTACTGTACGGAGCATTGCCGCAGTTCCATGCCATCTTGTCAGAACCTTATCTGGCTCGCCCTCTGATCGCTCCGCTACTGAAGCGTGAAGACAAACAGCCGCGGATTTGGTCCACCTATCAAACGGTGCTCGCAGGGGTAGAACCAGGCGAGGTGGTTTTGAGTGATATGGAAACCGGGTGGCCGGTCCCTTCGTTCGGCGGCCGCATCGTAGCGGCAAACCATCTCGAACTCTTCAGCCAAGGGCAACGCGAGCGACTCGAGGAGACCGAGCGATTCTTTGCCACACAATCCACCAAACAACAACGAGCCATCGAGCAACAACGTGAACTGATTGATCGCTTTGCGGTTCGCTACATCCTGGTTTCGCGGCAAACCCCGCTGGCGTCACACGTTCAGGACAATGCGATTGTGGCGGAAAGCAACGGATTGGTCTTGATGGACGCCCGAAAGTGGTTGGCGGCCCAGAGCGATCGCCAGGCTACCCCCCCATCTGCAGATCGCTGATTTCGCTCGCCGTTTTGGGCTAACGCTGTGAAGCATTTTCGAGGTGTAGCGACGCTCGCCAGAGCGTGGATCGTTGCCGGACAATACGAATCACACCTCCTGGCGAAGGTAGCTACGAGAAAATGATTCACAGCGTCCTCGTTTTGGCGCTCGCCGCGGTTTCGTCACGATCCAACCGGCACGATCTCCCAAACGGGTGGCATTGATAGCGGAGCGGCGCGAGCCTCGCGAAGGCCGATCGGCGGGTGGTTATTGGCACATCCATCACAAAGGCCCCAACCTGTCGGCAGAATATGCCTCACAAAGACCGCCAGGCGTGTCAAACCGCTCGCCGGGATTGCCGATTCAGCTAAGATGATGAGTGGTCCGCTCGATCCAAGCTGGGACGATTCCCGTCTCCATCCCAATCATGTGGACGCCTTGTACCGAGTCCGTTATTTATTGTGCAATCGAGATTTATGGCACTGAAATCCGCCACTGCCGACGTCATTTCGAATGACCATAACTTGATCACAGCCGTGTTGACCGATGCACGCCTGAAAGCGCGTCTCGCTGCGATGCCGTCCGACGAAAAAACGGTCGTGCTGTCGGGCAAAGAAACCTCATCACAGCTGGCCCATCCCGCATGGAAAGAGTGGGATCCGGAAGGATTCCATACCGAGCGTGAGACGCCCCAAAGTGCGGATTTGGACACGATTGCGTTGCCAGCGGCGACACCTTCGCCCGCAGATTGTATGGATTCGGGGTTTGTGCCTCACCGCGGCGTCGCGATGATCGGCGGCGGCAAGGTTTGTGATGCCGACTATCGATTGGTGGGGGAACTCGGCGCCGGTGGCACGGGGATTGTCTACCAAGCGCATCAACGTGCGGTGGACCGCGAAGTTGCGATCAAAGTCTTGCGTAAAAATCTTTCGCAAGACGCCGCGTCGCGAAATCGTTTCTTGACCGAAGCGCGGGTCATCGGGGGATTGGACCATCCCAATGTGATCGCACTGCACGAGGTTTGCATCGATCAAGACGGCGGCTTGTTCTATTCGATGAAACGGATCGATGGGACAAGTTGGGATCAGCAAATCAAAGAGATGTCGCTGTCGGATAATGTGCAAACATTGATGCGAGTCGGCGACGCGATTCGCTACGCGCATTCACGTGGATTGATTCATCGCGACATCAAACCCGAAAACGTCATGCTGGGTCGGTTCGGCGAAGTCTTGCTTGCCGATTGGGGGCTTGCGATCAGCCATAGTCCCAAAGAGTCGGCCGAGGCCATCGATCACACGATCGGCGGCACGCCTGCCTACATGGCTCCTGAATTGGCGACCGGGGACCATCGCCATGTGTCGTTTGCGACCGACGTTTATTTGCTGGGCGCGACGCTGTTCCAAATTCTGACAGGCTATCCACCCCATCACGGCGAGACATTGCTGGAGTGCATCCAAGCGGCGGCACAAAACAAGATTCGTCCGACCAGCGTGCAAGGCGAACTGATGGACATCGCAAAAATCGCGATGGCGACCCATCCCAGCGAACGTTACCGGACGGTCGATCAGTTCTTAGAGGCACTCGATCAACAACGCGAGCACGATGAAAGCGCACGGTTGGTCAAACGGGCACAAGGGCACTTGAAGTCCGCAAACGCGTCGAATCACTACGAAGGATTTCGATTAGCCGACGCGTTAATCATGGAAGCATTGGAGATATGGCCTGAAAACCGACGTGCCCGCGACTTAGGAAAAGAGCTGAATCTTGAATTTGCTCGAGCGGCAACCGACCAGGGCGATTTGGATCTCGCGATTTCGCTGTACGACTCAGCCGGCCACGGCGATAGCGAAGCCGCCGCACGGACCCGCCGCCTGCGAGATCAACGCAATGCAAATGTCGAGCGAGAGGGACGCTATTCAACGCTCTTTACCCACTCGCCCGATGCCGGGCTGCTGATTCGTATGTCATCGTCCCGTGTCGTCGAAGCGAACCAGACGTTCCGTGATTTGATGGGATACGCCGAAGAGGAGATCGTCGGCAAATTGATGACGGAACTCAATCTTTGGATCTGTCCTCAACGACGTGACGAATTGATTGCGGAACTGGAACGCAATCGACGCATCGATAATTTCGAAGGCCAATTGCGTCATCGTGACGGCCATCCGATCGACGTGTTGATTAGCGGCCGCGTGACCAAACTCGCTGGCGAAACGATGTTGATCTCGTCGATTCGTGACATCTCGATTCGAAAACAGACCGAAGACGATCTGAGACGAAGCCGACGTCGACTCAAAGATTTGCAGGCGCTCGCCGGATTGGCCACGTGGTCCTACGACGCGATTACCAAACAAGTCACTTGGAGCGACGAAGTTTTCCGCTTGGCAGGACGCAACCCTGCTGAGGGTGTGCCCACCCGCACGGAATACATCGAAATGTTGCATCCGAAAGATCGGCGAAAGATGAAAGACGCGATTGGCGAGGCGCTCATCAACGGAGCCTCCTATGAGATCCAAATCCGACTTCGCGATGCTAGCGGAAACTATCGCCACTTGCTCGTCCGCGGCCAACCGATCTTTGACGATGACGGCAAGACGACGGAGATCTATGGGGTGTTGATTCCCCAAAACTCGAAAACGTCGTGACAGATCAAGCGATAACGCGGGCCTGATTACGCTGCCCCCCAAGACGACGTCGATTCAACACCCTTGGAAATCGTGGAAAACGTTCCCCCCGACACAGGCATCGCAGCGGTTCCTCGCTGCAATTTCTAGCGTTTTCGCATATAGCCTGTAACGATTTATCGGGTAAAGTGGATAAAGCAGGGCGGCTGGATGAACCATCTGGCACGTCGAGCCCGTAATGAACGAACGAGGCCAATACGCAAACTATCCTAGATAGAACGTATGAACCTTACGCACGGACGCAGCCTGCCTGCGATGAAAATCGAGTGACACGGGTCCCCACAAACCACTCGCCCTCCTTTTTCTGTGTTCCTGTTTTCTGGCAATAATCAAAGAGAGCCGAAGTGATCGGAATGAAACCAATTCAGTATCTTGCAGCCGCCGTATTTGCAGTGACGGTTGTCCCCAGTAGCTATGCCGACTTAGCCCCGTTTGACAAAGTCAGCGAAGGTTACACCGCGGTGCCAGTATCGGACCAGCAAAACCCCAAGGGGTTGTTCAACCTGTGGCAACGCGAAAAGGACGCTCAATTGTTGGGCGAATTGCCCAAAGCGTTTGCGGGCAAGAGTTACTTTATTGCATTGACGGTCGGCAGCGGTGACCGTTATGCCGGATTGCAGTCGGGCGATTGGGTGGTTCAGTGGCGTCGTTACGGCGACCGATTGGCGTTAATCTCGCCCAACCTTGACATTCGCGCCACTGGCGACGCCGAATCCAAAGCGTCCGTCAAACGATTGTTCACTGACGAAGTGCTGTTGGATGTTGCGATCCTAGCGACCGGTCCCAATGGCGGTCCCGTGATCGACATGGATTCATTGTTGGTCAACAACGCAACGCGTTTCTTCGGTTCTTCGGTACGCATCACCAACTCGCGTTTGCAAAAGATTGACACGGCGAAGGTGTTCCCTGAAAACGTCGAAGTCGCTTTCGAGATCGTCGGTAATGGCGGAAAGCTGCAAACGATCCATTATTCCTTTAGCGAAGTCCCCGACGCAAAAGAAGGCTTTAAATCACGCAAAGCGGACGAGCGCATCGGTTACTTCACCACCGCATTCTCGGACCTCAGCAAATACGAAGACGAAGACACTCGCGTCCGTTACATCAACCGATGGAATCTGGAAAAACGTGATCCCAAACTGAAACTCAGTCCTCCTAAAGAACCGATTCGATTTTATGTCGAGCACACCGCACCGGTACGCTACCGTCGCTGGATCAAGAACGGTGTCGACTATTGGAACAAGGCGTTTGAAAAAGTAGGTCTCGTCGACGCGATTGTGATCGAATATCAAGATGCCGAAAGTGGCGCTCACATGGAGAAAGCTCCTGAGGACGTGCGTTACAACTTCATTCGTTGGTTGAACAACGACGTCGGGACTGCGATCGGCCCAAGCCGCGTGCATCCCGAGACCGGCCAGATTTTGGATGCCGACATTATCTTGACCGACGGTTGGATTCGTCACTTCAATTTCAACTATCACGATCTGATGCCAAAGTTGGCAATGGAAGGTGCTAGCCCCGAAACCCTTGCCTGGCTCGCCAAAAACCCCAACTGGGATCCACGCATTCGCTTTGCTCGTCCAGAAGACACCGCCCGATTGCAAATCGAGCACGCTCGTCAAGCACGTGGCGCGATGGCAGGCTACGCGATGGCGCAAGCCGACGCATCGCTGTTGGGCGATGATGAATACGACGGACTGTTTGGCCAAGTCAGTCAAAAGAACGGATTGTGTATGGCAGCCAGTGGCAAGAATCTTGATTTGGCGATTGCACGCATGAACTGGAGCCTCGCTCTGCTTGCGGACGAAGAGATCGCTAAGAAAAAGAAGAAGGACAAGGAAAAAGCCGAGGCAGAGCAAGCGGAAGACAAAACCGAAGCGGCTTCGGATGACAAATCGACGGCGGATGCCAAGGAAACGGACGAAGAAAAAGCAGCCGAGGATAAAGAAGAAGCGAAATCGGATGACGACAAAGAGGAAACCAAAACCGTGTCTGCCGACCTTGTCGATGGCATGCCGGAATGGTTCGTCGGTCCGCTGCTTGCCGACTTAGTGGCTCACGAAGTCGGGCACACGCTCGGTCTGCGTCACAACTTCAAAGCATCTGCGATGATGAAGTTGGCCGACATCAACAGCAACGAAGTCAAAGGCAAAAAGACGTTTGCTGCGTCGGTGATGGATTACTCGCCAATCAACTACCGTTACGAAGCGGGTGAAACGCAAGGCGATTACGCGATGATC
>NZ_JBFHFD010000114.1:0-17101 GCF_041583735.1 Novipirellula sp. | reverse complement strand
CACCGGAGCTCCCAAGATCGAAGCGATGCGGACGATCGCAGAGCTGGAACCCGATCGCCGAGGCCCCTACTGTGGATCGATGGGATACATCAGTTGTTCGGGACATGCTGAATTCAACATTCTGATTCGCACCGTCACCGCGAGCGGCGGTCAGTGGCAGATTCCGGTCGGCGGAGGAATCACGGCGCGAAGCAATCCCGAGAGCGAAGAAGCGGAAACGTGGACCAAAGCGGAAGGGATTTTGCGGGCATTACCAGGTTCGAATCCGGGTTAAATTGGCCGAGGTGGAAATTGTGGGTACCGGTTATTGCGAGACCGCAAGAACTTGTTAAAATTGGCCCGTTGATGTGACGGAGGCAATTGTTTCCCCACAAAACACGCCCCTATAGCTCAGTTGGTAGAGCAACGGACTCTTAATCCGTTTGTCCAAGGTTCGAGCCCTTGTGGGGGTACTGAGAAATGAGCCCGCAGCGATGCGGGCTTCTTTCGTTTCGGGGGGGACCGTTTCGCAAGCACCAGCCCATTGCGACAACACTGCCCAAGTCCAAAACCGGGTTCTTGGGCCGAAGCCATCGTAAATTACGTCTAAACCCATCCACAAATTGGCTGGCTATAATCCGCGAACTGACACGGGATTAGGGCTGAAGGTCGAGCCCAGGCTGATCGGAAACCAGCTGAGCGGCGACTTGAGCATGTTTGGCGGCATTCTCCACGGTGACGCAATCAGCGTTGATATCTGTATCACTAAACACGTCAAATGCCTCGTCCATGAGTTCATTATCACTGGAGGCCGCATAGACGACGCCGACGCGGACATCGTTGGGAACCTGAATCGGCTGCCGTCCCGCCAAGATCAGCCCACCATGATCACGCAGCGTTTTGATCGTCCAGCCCCATGCCTTGATCTCATTCAACAGTGGCTCAGCAGCTTTAATCTGCAATGACCAGCACTGGGTGATGTCCTTCACCACGCCGTTATGAACCGCAACATCAATATTTGCGTGTGTCTTTGACGTTTCCAGCTTCACGCGGCGTTTCATGTGAGAGCTATCTAGACGCGAATTCGTCAAAGCAGTGACATACTTCGCCGTGACCGATGCCTTGGTCATCGAGTTTCGCTTGGTCGGTATGGATTCGACAATGAGTCGTCCCCAGAGTTTCTCGAATGCTTGGCTGAGCCCTTCGGCGACCACGGCGTTCGGATGTGAAAACTGGAGAAGGTTTCGTGAGTTGCGCGACAGTCCTGCCAACCAGTCCTCTGACAACTCAACTCCGCTTTCAAAAATCTCTGGCTCGCTGTAACTCTCGATGGTCGTTTGCAGTCGCTCAAGGTCTGTCGCCAACAAGGGCAAAACCTTGTCGTCGTCCAAGCGTGATGCACGGGACTTGGAACCAACGACCTCAATCAACCATTCCCCCGTTTGGTCGCTACCGATGATGACCCCCAAGTTCACGAACTCGCCGCGAACAGGTGACGGTACAAATCGAATGACAGAATACTTGTATTTAGGCATGACAATCGTAGTTCATGAACCGATCTGGAGCCGTTCCGCTAAAGCTCTCAGACGCCCCGCAGCTGGTATACGCCGAAAATCGAAAAATGCTCCTGCGGTTTCCAACTCTTCATCACTCACCGGCCAAGCGGCCGGAATTCCACGGATAACTCCCGCAATCTCTTCTATCGTAAGCGATTCGAGCCGTTCAGCGAGCCGACTCAGTTCATTATCGTCCAAACCGTCGCCATCGGCCGACAATTCGTGCGAATCCTGTGCCGATTGTAGGAGTGTTTCGACCGTCCAGTCTGGGGATCCAGGGAGGAAATGGCCGTGGTCATGAGAATACGTCTTCCGGTCGTCCTCAAGATCATAGAGCCATTGCATGTCATCGCCCCAGCACCAATCGAACAGCGCAAAATATCCAGCGTGACGGCGTCGATTATCGTCCTGAGGTCGATATTGGGGTTCGTACCATTTATCGAAAGCACAGTTTCCAACATCATGGGAAGCGTGAACAATGCCTGACTCTAGCACAGTGCCATTGTCGAGAACCTCCCCATGGAAATCCTGTGGAATCGTCATCAGTCGAGTCTTGCATACGGGAGCGTCGATCAAACGCCCCATACCAGCGACCAATTGTTCCGTCGTCGGGACTCGGCTGGATTGGCGGTTCGATGTTGGCTTGATCCAATAGATTTCACCATCACTGGCGAGCCCTTTGAAGGGCAAACTACCGCCACGAGTGTCACTTTGCGATTCCAAGATCGCCTCAAGCTGCAAATCAGCGGCTGGTGCTCTGTGTCCGGTGACCATGCCGGACCACCTTGTTTTGAATTCTTCGAAGCTCATGCTCCGTTTCCCAATTTTGATCGATTTCAGCCAACTCGCACTGCGTCCTTTGTCGGACGGTGATTTTGATATGCCTTCATAAATTATCGCATTACCACGTCCGGGGCAGTGAAGGTGGTTCCTGGCAAGACTCGTTTCAAACAGAGTTTGCTACGTCGCAAAATTGCTGCTGTTGCTCATCTCTGAATCGTTGAAAACGGTATAACAATGCAGCACTGGACGGCCCAGGTCCACTTCCGCATTCCAACGTTTTCTTGATCCGGGAGCCGTACTCCATGTTGACCGCTTCGGAGCAATGTATATCGAGCGACTCAGGATGAATTCCGATCATATCCAAGTCAAACAGCGTATGAATGTCGGCACGAAGAAGCAGACCGTTGTCAGGGTGGTTATCTTTCGGCCCTCGGTATGGCCGGATATGAGCGGCCTCGAGAATATGAGAGATCGTGCATCCAGTAATCTGGCAACGAGATCCGTAACGTTGTAGAAGCATCTTGCGAAATTTTTGCTGCCCACGTCGCTGTTTGATCTGCTGCCGGATTAGCTCCCGTTCGTCCTCGTCGGTGGGGATGTACTCGTCCGCTTCATCCGCCATCATCCGCGGAGCATGCCCCTTTGCAACCGACCAGATCACTTCTCGAATTCGTTCGATAAGCTCTGGCTTGGTAACGGAACAGAGGAACCGTGGCGACGTCCAGCCGATGGTAAACGGAGTGGCTCTAAGATCGTATTTCCAATCAATTGAGATGCGGTACTCGGGGAAATCGACACCTTTGTAAACCAGTTTCCGCTGATATTGCTTCTCGTTCCACGGTGCTTTGACAAAACCGATTCCGACGAAACCTTTGTCGTTTTGATACATCAGAACAGTGTGCCCCACCTTTAGCCTGCGTAGCGGAGCTCCATATTTCTCCCAATCGTTTCCTGAAAACCCCATGTTGTGCTGGAACCAGATGTCCGCAGCATCGCAACCGAGAGTCGGTACATGTTCAGCGTTGAATATCCAATACTTCACGCGTTTTCCCCTGTTGTTGGGCCTGTGTTCACGGTTTCCCCTCCAAGGGGTCGAATACATGACCTTTCTTGCTTAGTATGATCGGCGTCTTGTCACACTTTCCTGGCGTGTTGTCGTCCTGACCAAACCAATTGAGGTTAAGTTTGTTGACCAGTTTGATACCATCGGGCTCTTTGAGGAGTGTTTTGATCCCTGCTGCTTGCAACACCGGCCACAGCCCAAAGTCCCAGAGCTTGTAATGAAACGTGGTGAACGTGAGCTTGTCGGAACCTGCGAACGCATGGAAAGGCGCAGCCGCAGCCGCGAGCGACGCTGTATTGAAACCGGATGGTCCCGTTTGTCCCTTCAATGATTGATCATTAAGTTGCCATTGGCAGTCGGGCTTATCGAGAAATACATCGATGCTTCCGATATCGGGTCCGTTGGCAATATTGTCAGCGTTCAACTCGAAGATTTGAGTGAGTCCAAGAGGTTGCTTAATGAGATAAGCCTTGTCCTGGTCCCCTTCGTGACACATCACGAACAAACGATTTTCAAAAGGCTGTAAAGCAAAAGCAAATATCGGAACGTACAGTCCGTCACCGTCTTTTTTGTAGATAGCTGTAAGTCCTACCAACCATTTCGGATTCCGCTCGTTTCGGTTGAAATGTCGGATAAAATCGCCCGTCCCGTCAATTCCGTCAATCGTTGCAAGATACTCCTTTTCTTTTATCTTTTCGATCGTATCTAAGTCGCCCGTTGCTTCCTCTCGAACACATGCAAACTTGTCACCGATTGACGTCGCTTCCAAGTGTCCAAGAATGATGTGTTCAACAAGTGGGTCGATGTCTGTGACTGGTGAGCTGTCTCCCTTCTTCTCCGCGTAAACGCCACTCAGCGATGAAAACCCGCAGCGATTGTAAACATCTCGAATGATTCGAATCGCAAGGGACACGTCAAGGTCGCCGTTCATATTTTGCCTCTCTGCTGTGTTTGGGGTACGTGAGTAGATTCATGGACTGCGCGGATGCGGGCCAGAAGTACCGAGACCGGGTCCTGCGGGACTAAATCGCCTCGAAACGCATTTGAGAAAATGGATTGGTGCACTTACGTCAGCGACAGTTCCATCGTCGTTCCATTACTTGTGTCCAACAATGTTCAAGGTGTTTCAGCAACTTCTCCTGCCTGGTTACGACGGTCGCGATTTGCACTCCCGTCTTGGCTCCCGTTTCGATGAAGCTCGCATGAGTCCTTTCGTTCTCTGAAAGAATGTAGTCGCGGATTACAGCCTTCAGATGAGCTTTTGGGCCATTCTGAGTGGAATAGCTGAAAAAAAGAAAAGCCCCATCGCTTTCGCACTCGAAGTACGAGCGGATGATTGTCGAGAGAAACGCAAAGTCGTTTTCGCGTACCCACCCGTCATCCTTGCCGTCACGGTCGGTAAATGCGTATGGATCCATGGTAAACATCCAAGGTGACGAAAGCGTTTGCGGGGCCATCAATCGTAAGCAGTTTGCTCGCCACGACCCGTTTAGTACCTTCAGATTGCTGGTCGTCGATGCGCTACTGAGGCGTTGAAAGATGTCGTCGTCGCACTCACAAACGGATCCTAGCAATTTCTGGCGGTCATCTAGTACGGCTGCGAGTAGCTCGGCTGTATTTGGGTAGTGCTGTGCCGAGGCGTCTACCTTTCGGTAGGCCCTGAGGATCTGGGGGTGAGCCTCGATATTGGGGTCCTTGGACCTTTCGAGCCAATCATCCAATAGCTTGATGTAGGAGGGGTTCTTTCTTGGCTCAAACGCTTCAAAAGGAGCCATGCCGTGAGTAATGACGACATGGAGTTGTTGCGCATGCCGTGCAAGCCACCAAGCGGTTTCTGCTTCAATCGTATGTTGAAGTAAATTACCGTCATTTCCTTTTGCCATTGGATCCCTTTCGCTTTTTGACAGCTTTGTCTGTGGACTCCGTGGCCTCACGGTTTGCACGGATGCGGGCGAGGAGTTCGGAGGCCGGTTCGTCGCGCGGGTCCTGCGGGACCAACTCGCCGCGGAACGCTTTCGCGAGGATCGATTGGTCCAGTTGCGTCAGGGCGGATTCCGACTCGGACTCGCAGGCTTCAATCTCCTTCACATTTGCTAAACTGGAAGAAATGAGCGAGGTCACTCGCTCTTGTTCAATCAATGGGGCAACAGCAACCGGCTGAGCCATCAAGTCCCGCGTGTAGAGCGCGCATACGCTCGTGGTCGCGCTTTTGAACTGCTCGATGCGAGCCTGAAATCCCGGCGATTGCATTTGAGCGGCGATCCAAGCCGGAGTCACGCTGTCCACAAACCGCATACGGAGCAAGTTGTTGTTGAAGACAAAGCCGTCACGATCTGCAGGCCAAATCGCGACTTTGCCAACGAGTTCGTAGCTGTTTCGCGTGTTGAACAGCACGTCACCGGGCTGAAGCTCGCAGGTCGCAACTTCGTCTGGCGAAGCTGGCACATGGGTGAGGTCTTTGACGTTCCACCGTCCGAACAAGTCGTAGTGCTGCATCCGTATATACGGAACGCCAGTCGTATCGCTTTGCTCCTTTGCGGAACGCACAAGACCAGTCCGGGAATCGGTCAGGACCTGGGCGACTGTCGTCCAAGTCCATCCGTCGGGAAGTTCAGGCAACTCTTCGATGTCGGACTCGGTTAGCGGCTGCGGCTCCTTGTACTTGTCCTGCCAGTTTTTGGGGGGCTGTTTGGCTTTGGCTTCGTATTTGGCCAGTTCGGACTGTTCCCAGCGGTGGCGGCGCTGTGTGCGGATGCGGGACAGGAGTTCGGTGGCGGGTTCGACGTCTTGGTGGGCTTCGCGCCAGTCGGCGGTCAGGCGACCACTGAAGGCGGCTCGCAGCACACTCTGACGGAACTGCTCCAACAGCGGACCCACTTCCGAAAGCGCACGCCTCGCACGAGAACTCCGCTCCTGAAGCGACTCGATCTTCGACACGATCCGACGCTGCTCGGCAAGCGGGGGAATAACAACTGGCGCACCTTCGAAACGGCCCTTGTTCAGAATGGTCACCGTGGTCGCGCTTGCGTTTTCCTCCATCCACGGACGGATTGTCTTTGCCCAGTGGAACGTAAATCTCGATTCCAGTGCATCGGTCGGAAGGATTGCGTTGATTTGCTGATTGCAGATCGCATCGCGTTCGAGGATCGCAACTTTTCCAAGATTCCCGATGCAGGAAACGAGCACGGTTGAAGCGGGGAGTCGAGGGGCCTGCGTCGCTCCAAGTTCTGTGACATACGTTTCGGAAGTCGAAAGTCCACCTTCTCTGTCGAGATCGCCGGGCTTGACAAACGGAATGTCGCCGCCGTGGTATTCCTTCTTTTTGGTTGATGGCGTCTTGCCGGTCACGATCTTGGCCACGTCGCCAATCGTTGACTTCTCCCACCCCTCCGGCAACGCGCCGTTCCCGTCGCTCATACCTCGACCTCCTCGCCCTCAAGCAAGGCGGACAGCGCGTCCATCTCCTCCAGCGCCGTGGACAGACGCTCGCGAATCTGCGACGCGATCTCTTCCGGGTCGGGCAACTCGTCGGCTCCGGTCGCGTCGTCGTCCTTCAGCCAACTGATGTCGAGGTTGTCGCCACGCTCACCAATCGCCGACCGGTCAAAGCAGCGGAAGCGGCCCTCGGCTCCCTGATCGGTCGGCCTGCTGGTGCCGTCGGCCTTCCGCCCGTAGCACTTTTCGAACTCCTGAAAATGCTCGTGCGCGAGCGGCGTGCGTTTGCCGAAGGCGGGCATGTTCGTCCGCAGGTCGTAGACCCAGGTCTTCTTGGTGTTGCCGTTGTCGGTATTGCCCCGCGTGAAGAACAGCACGTTGGTCTTGACGCCTTGCGCGTAAAAGATGCCGGTGGGCAGCCGCAGGATGGTGTGCAGATTGCACTTGTCCATCAGGTCGGCGCGGATCCGCGCGCCCGTGCCTTCCTCGAACAGCACGTTGTCGGGAAGCACCACGGCCGCTCGCCCGCCGGGCTTCAGGCCCCGGTAAATGTGCTGGAGAAACGCCAACTGCTTATTGCCCGTGACAAAGGTGAAATCGTCGCGTGTGGGCCGCCCGCCGCCGCGTTTGGTGCCGAACGGCGGGTTGGTCAGGATGACGTCGGCTTTGGGCAGGTTTTGGCCGATGCTGCCCATCGAGTCGCCACTGATGAGGTGCCCACCCACACCGTGCAGCATGCAGTTCATGACCAGCAGCCGGTGCGTGTCGTGGACCAGTTCGACAGCGTGGTAGGCTTGCTGTTTCTGAAAAACCTGCTCGTCGGCGTCGAGGTCGAACAGGTCGTCGGTTTGTTCGCAGATGTATTGGTGAGCGGCGATCAAAAACCCACCGGTGCCGGCGGCGGGGTCTTGGATGGCTTCGCCCGGTTGAGGACGCAGGCAATTGACCATGCATTCGATCAACGGACGTGGCGTGAAGTACTGACCGGCACCGGATTTTTTTTCGCTGGCGTTGCGTTCGAGCAGCCCTTCGTACATGTCGCCAAGGCCCTCTTCGCGGGCGACGTACCAATCGAGCTCATCGAGATTCTGAACGAGTTTAGAGAGATTCTTTGGCTGTCGAAGCGATGTGTTGGCGTCAGCGAAGACGCTTTGCACTCGCGGGCTGCCCTCGGTGCCGAGATGGACGAGCATGGCACGGTAGAAGGCGAGTTGATCGACACCATCTTTGCTTTCGAGATCGCCCCAGCGATAGCCTTCGGGGAGCTCGGATTCCTGTCCGGTTTCCCGCATCATTTTCAGGAATAGCAGGAAGCTGAGTTCGTTGACGTAGTCCTGGTAGGTGATGCCGTCGTCACGCAGCACATGACAGAGGGACCAAAGTTTGGCGACGATGTCGTTGGTATTCATGGATCCGTTCGTCCTGAACGATTAAGAGGCCGTTTGCCAGATGGTGGATACGATCGACTGCATGAGTTCTTCCAAGCGGCCATCGAAGACTTTGTTGAGTGTCACAAAACCTCCCTTTTCACGGAAGGCCCCTGCATCAAACAGCTCACGATCGACAACGACATTTTCTTTGAGTTGCTTGCCGATTCGCTGTAACCATTGACGCTGTTTGGGCAGCCACGTCTGGCTGCCAAGAATCGTCCGCATCGCTTGATCAACACGCTCTTCGTACGGTAGCAACGGCTCATTGAGCATGGCGTGTCTGACGAACCCAAGGATGCTGGCGGCGATGTCTTGGTTGGTCGTGTCACGGACAGCGGACTTGATCGCGGCTTCGTTGAAACCGTTTTGTTCCAGTTGGAGTTGGAGCTCCTTAAGGTCTTTTCGGGTGAGATCGCGTGGACGTGTGGTGACAAGGGTCAAGACGGGGATTTCGGAGGCGTGCTCAATCAAGAAACGACGAAAGGATTCGAGGTAGTCTTCGGGTCTCTGGCCCGCTCCGTAGCCACGCTGGACGCTGACCAGCGTGTCGGCCTGTTCGTTAATCGGAATCGCCCCATCACCGAGACGCCGATCAAGCTCCTTGATGATTGATGGATGAGCCGTCAACCAGTTCTTCAGTTCGGTGTCGGTGGAGTTTTCCCACAAGTCCGCGACAGATTCCGGCGAGTTGTCCGCGAGCAGCTCAAATGTGCCTAGCCAATACTTATTGATCGAAGGTGTTTTGCGACGCAGCTTGGCGACTAGCTGTTGCCGAATGTCGGTCGGCACGTCACTGAGATCGCTTGCTCGGAATAGGTCGACTAGATTTTTAAATGTGGTCGATGGCTTGGCCACCACAGGTTTCATGTCGGTGTGGCTTTGCAGGGCCTCGTAGACCCCGACTGCGTCATAGATATGAAAGTACTCTTTGTCCTCACCATCGAAATACAAGTCTTTGCACAAACGGGTCGCTCGACCGATCATCTGGTCAAACAGGATACGGCTTTTCGTTCGCCGCAAAAAAACCACATTGGTGATTTCGGGCACATCGATTCCGGTGGTCAATAAATCGACGGTCACGACATATTTCGGTATGCCTTCGTTTTTGAATCGGCGAATGGCCTCGGAGGTGCGATCAATTTCGCCAGTGATCTTCTTGACGGTATCGTGTGGTTGTGGTCCATGCTTTCGTTCAATCGCTTGCGTTAACAGACGCACCACCATATCGGCATGACTGTCACGCACGCAAAAAATCAGAGTCTTCCCGGGTTGAGTGTGATCGATGTGGTCGGCAAGGACGTCACAAACGACCTTGTTGAAGTTTTCGGTGATAGCACGGCTATTGAATCCATCAATTTCGATATCAATTTCATCGGGGGTCGTCTCCGTGGCGATACTTTTTGTGACAGCATCGAAGTACTTCACCGACTCGCCCCTATCCCAATGCATACCGCTTTCGGATAGCTCCGTTCGGATGATAAACGGCGGTTCGTGGTCGACGAGGTTGCTATCGATCACCGCTTGCCTGTAGCTGTATTGGTACACCGGCCGTCCAAAAATCTCGGTGGTGTGCAATGCCGGCGTGGCGGTCAATCCAATGCGTACTGCGTCAAAATGATCTAGGACTCGGCGGTATTTGGAAACGTAGTCGAGTTGGTCGCGATATCCGAGCTCCTCTTCGCTCATTTCGCGATCGAGCGTATAGCCTCGGTGGCATTCGTCGATGACGATACAGTCGTATTGGTCAACTGGGACCAGATCGGAATCGGTGTCGGAATCAACGACGCGTTTGACCATGGACTGGATCGTGCAAACGTGCAACTTGGTATCTCGATCCGGCTTGACGTCGCCTAGTTGTTTGACGTCGTAGATTTCGGGAAACGATTGGTTCTGTTCGAGCTTAACGTCTTTAAACGCATCGAACGCTTGTTCGCCGAGAGAACGCCGATCCACAACAAACAAGATGCGATTGAAGCGGCCCGCCTTGACGAGCCGATACAAGAGGCAGATCGCGGTTCGCGTCTTGCCCGTACCGGTTGCCATGGCCAGCAGTATTTCCGTCTGTCCCCTTGCGATTGCTTGCTCGACGGACTCAATAGCATCACGTTGATAGTACCGCAGCGGTAAATAATCACTCGACTCAGTTGCGAGGGCCTGATCGGCCGAGCCGATGTCGAGCTTGAGAAGGTCTTGCAGACCCTCGGGTGTGTACCAACCGGTTAACGCCCGTGGATGGTTGGTGTCAATTCGAACGTCGCGAAACCAAATGCCGCTCTGGTCAATAAGTTGCCGATGATAGGGTGAGCCATTGGTCGCAAACACAAACGGAACACGATAGTTTCCCCAAGGGCCTCCGTTATCGATGTAATCGGCGTCCATTCGCAGTGCCACGGCATAGCGATGTGCTTGATCGATTGCTGATCGAGCGTTGCGGCGTTTGCGTTTGGCTTCCACTGTGGCAATCGGCGTAAGGCCGTTGAACAGGACATAATCCGCGATGCCGTCGTCGGTCGGCACCTCGGCGATGGCGAGGTTACGCCCTTTTTGTGGCCGAGTTCCGTTGGCGTATCGAAGTTCTGCTGTGTCCGCTTCCCACCCTGCATCCCGTAGCTGTTGGTCGATTAGTTTGCGGGTGTCGAATTCGTCGAGATCGATGTCTTGGGCGGCTTGCTGCGACGCTTCGATCAGTTCTTCTTGAGTTTCAGCCGGTTGCGTCGCATTCTCCGCGGCTATTTCGGCTAACAGTCGCTCGTATTCTTCAACGCGTTTCTGAAGTGTTTCCTCCGTTTCCGCTGCGAGTTCCAGCGCGGCTTGCTCGTTGCCCTGTGATAGCTGGTATGCGGTTCGGGCTTCTTTTACACGGTCGCTTAGTTTGTCGGCTTCCGCCTTGGCCGCATCGAGTTCGGCTTGCTGCTTTGCAACGGTTTCGCGAAGTCGGGCGAGCTCCTCGGCGAGTTCGCTGTCACCCTGTGCGGGATCAGCGGGTGGAACGAACGGGCCAGCCTTGAAGTGAGGAGCATTTGTAACGGTTTTGTGGAACCAGATTGCAAGCTGTCGCACCAACTTCAAGCAATGCAACGCATCCCGGCGTTCGCCTTCGAAGGAGTGTGCCGCCGAGTTGCCCTTGGTTCGCACGGTCCGCATGACATCACGGAGTTGCTGGTTCAGCGCGCCGCGGTCTCGCAACCGTCTTTCCACATCAAGAAACGTATCGTTGGGATCGATCACGATCCCAAGCTTAGCAGCGACTTCTTTGGCTAGAAACTCAGCAAGCTGCCGGAGCTTGAACAACGCCGTGTTCGGGTCTTCGAATACATAACGTTCCGCACGGATTGCATGCGCAAGCAAGACGGGCTGGTGTCCTTCCAGGAACCAGAAATTGCCAGGTTGCCCATCTGCTCTCTCGTGATGCCGCAATGGAAATTCTCAACTGCCAGTACAGGACGTTTCGTGGCGAGTGCTTGCGAGGTGAAGCACAACGAATCACCACATCCGAGCGAAACACGTCGTTAGTCAGTTACAAAACGTTTGGCACACATTCTGATCATTTCCAGGGCGGTTAGCAAGATAGGGGGGACTACCTTTAGCATCCTTGTGAATGTACAGCCCCTCGCACCTGTTTTCCGTTTCCCTTGGCTCCAGAAAGACGGATCCTTGCATCCCGAGGGCATCGCTGTGTTACTACCAATTGGGCAATTTCTCCATCAAATCTATACACACCTGCCTTGCCCCCCCATTCCGGCTATTCCCTGAAGTCCAATGATTTGCTTCACAGATAGCCCATAACGACGCAGGCGAGTACGGCATTTGCATCAATCTGGTGCCTTGTTGCAAGTGCGAACTAACTAGCAGCAACTATTGGAGTCTTCGCGTTCCCCTTCACGGCAACTTAGACGTGCGGCAGCCGACCTCGGTGTCACCGTCCAAGGCAAACGCAGGAAGATTTCATTCGGCGGTACAAAACATCTAACGCACAGGTACCGCGTTGCGATCGGAAGAAATGAAATCTCGATATAGAAGCCATTCTCTAAATGCCATGTCGCATCTTGAATTTCATATGGTGTTCTTCGGCGCGTTTACGGCACTTTTGAATTACTTCGTGGCGTTCTTCGCCACCCCACGAACAGTTGTTCTGAAGATACGCTATCGCGACTTCTCCAAATATTGCAGTCCGTTTAAATTTGTAGTAGCCCAGTGCACCGGCCGCGCCAAGCGCGCCAATTAGTCCAACAGGCCAAATACAAATATGGGGATTAAAAGAGCGATCTCGACCGCAGTAACCGCCGCAAATTCGACCGCCATTTCCGTACCGCATACCTTGAGTAGTTCCAGGGTCAATTTCTTAGCTGCGTCGCGGTCGCTCTTGACTCCAAGTATCCGCATGATCGTGTAAACCATACCGCTCAGAAGTCCAGGCGTTGTAATTAGCGTGGTAAGTGGAACGTAGCTTCCTGCAATCTCGGCAGCAGCGAAGGTAATGTGAAGATTCGTGCGGCTCCGGAGCAATAGTCCTGCGTGAAGTGTCTCGCCATCTCCTCGTAGGATTCGTCGCGGGATGTAGCCAGGTACCCGAGTGATTCGTACTCGGGGAAGTGCAAATGCTGCTCGTCGAGGTAAGTTTTGGCAAGTTCACGTAGTGCGTCGTTGCTGGGCAATCCTGCGACCGGCGCGGACTTCAGGGCAGAATTTGAGTTTTGTTTTGAGTTGTCATGATTCGGGATCTGTATCGAATTGGCGACCAGGCTGGGGGAGCGTGCATGGTCGCGGGTCGTAATTAAGTTAACGTTTTGGGAGCTAAAGGAGAGGCTCGAAGTTCAGCAACCTGGAGGTTGAGCTCGGCGGCCCGTTCGCTACGGAAATGAAGCGGTCACCTCAGATCGAGCGGTGAAAACACGAAGGGTGACGCGTATCAGATCCGCGGTGGCGAACGGTTAGTCGAACACGACTACGTTTTGTCGGATTTTGTGGTCGACCTTGATGTTGTCACGGCCGCCGTTTGAAAAGAGATGAACGACGTCAACCAAAGACGATTCAAACGAATATTTGACGTTGCGTTCGCCTGCGAAGGAGGCTTGGATCTCCAATTTCGATCCCTTCCGTTTCACTTGAATCCGATCTCGATCGTCTGTTCCAACGATGAGCAAAGTACCATCGTCTCGCAATGAGATCCCTGCCACAACGGCTTGTAGCGTGGAGGTAGTTGAATCGGTCCCGTCGTCTACGGTCACCGAGATATCATAAAAGCCGGCAACGTCGTATTTGTGTTCGATTATGAACGCATTGCCTGTCTGGTCGATTTGGTCTCCGGTCAATAATGTTGATGTTCCATCACCCCATTGGATGAGAACCGAGTGAGAATCGCCGATGTCTGCGTCAGCAAACTCGCCCGTCAATGTGAATGATTGGCCAGCTCTCGCAGCATTATCGAGCGTTGGCCCGTTTAGCGTCTCAATGGTTGGGGCTTGGTTGGGTGGCGGAACTTCGTTGTCAATGATCGTTAATTGCTTCGCCGCGACCACATCTTGGGCTAACAATTGGACAAGACCTGTCTTATCTCCATCGAACGAATCGTTATCGATCGCTTCGATATCAAAGGTCGCAGACGACTCTAACGCATTGACGCGAACGGATGCCGGCATCGAAAGATGACCAGCCAATTCTGCGGTCGCGCTGGTCGAGACTTCGTAATCGTTTCGTAAGAGCACGTTGAGCTGGACCGTTGCCGTTGCCGTGCCCCCGGACTCACTGATCGAATTCGGGTTAATCAGCAATTGCGGTTGCAGCTCTGGTTCGTTATCGACCACTTCGATCGAAGCATTCAGCGACTCATAGCCGTCCACTTCAACCGAAAATCCCCAGTTGGTGTCCGTTTCGCGAATTTGGTTCTCGACGGCTCGTAGTTCAAAGATTAACGAAGTTTGACCGGCGGCAAACGAAAGGCCGGTGTCTGATTCTAGGACGGTGGATTCCTCGACTTGGATGGCCACGGTTACTGCCGAATCCAGATTGACATTTCGTTCTAGCCGGAAGCGTGCTACCCCATCGGTTTCATCAATCGACAAGTCGTCACCCATTCGCGTCAGGGTTAATTGCGGAGCGATTGATTCAAACAAGTGAGCGGCACCTTGATCGCTGCCAATGGTCGAATCGCCAGGCGATGCAACCAATACGCGATCCCCCGAGACCGCGACGGCACTGCCGAAATCGGAGCCAACCAACCCCGTCGGATTATCAAAATCAGCCTCGGCTACGAACTCGCCATCGACGATCTGGTACAAGTAGGCGCGTCCACCGGAGACTCCGGTGTGTCGATCGAAGACCGCCCCCACCGCCAGTCGACCATCGCTTAGATCGACGCTCTGGCCAAAATAAGACGATTCGATCTGTGCAATCGACTGGCGTAGTGAAACCTGATTGCCTACGACCTCATAGACATAGACGCTGCCGGTGTTGTCATTGGTGGCGTTTGGATCCAAATCGCGACCTGGTTCGCCGACCACGATCCTATTGCCTTCAACGGCGAGTCCACTGCTGTAGCCGTTCACTATCGAAGGGGAAGGAGACGTCAATGTCTCAATCAAAACAGCATCCTCGTTTACGACACGATAGACGTGCGTCTTCCCGGCAAGGTCAGCGGTGCCGGTATCACTGCGGAACGCCCCGATAGTGATCAGGTCGCCGTCCATCGCTGCGGTCCAACCAAAGAGATTGGATCCGGTGTCAGGATCCGTGAGAGTGTCAATCAATACCGGTTCGGAGCCACCAATGTCGAACAACGAGGCACTTCCTTTTCGGAAATCTCCGACAAGGACTCGGTCACCGCTAATGGCAACCGAACGACCGAAGCCATTGCTGAACCCATCGGGGCTGTCCAAGCTCGTGAGCAACGTTGTGCCGGTGGTGGACAATTCAAAGACAAATGCCGTCGAATGTTCGCTACTGAGCTGACCGACTACCAAGCGATCGCCATCGAGGTCCATTGAGGTTCCGAAGGATCCACCTCGGCTTGGGTTGGGGCTTTCCAACCGCTCGATCAACACGGGGGAAGGCCCCGATGCATCATAGATTTCCACCACACCTGCGGACTGTAGACCTTCCGTTTCACCGGGGACACCGATCACCATCCACTGTCCGTTCAATTCGATCGAGGTGCCAAACGCATCGTCAGTGGCGGGCGTTGCATTGGTGACGGATGAACCGGGCTGAACGATTCCTTCGACAACGTTGAAAGTAAAAGCTCGCCCCGTAGCGAAATCGCTCGACGAAGCTCCAACCGCTGGTGCCCCAATCAAGATCGAGTCGCCACTAATCGCCACAGAATCGCCAAAGGTATCACGTCGACGTGGATCGGGATTGTCGATCTTGACCGTGGACTCGATGAGGCTGGCGGAGTTTGGCTCTGTCAACGTAAACAGGTATGCGGCACCGGCGTCTTGCTCCGACGTGTCGTCGCCATCAGCCCCGATCAGCACACGGTTTCCAGAAACCGCAACATCCGACAGGAAGACATTGTTGGCGACATTTCCGGCAGGGTTGGTGAGCGTGCCGAGCAGCCCGTCTCCTGGGCTGGATGCGGTGATATCGGACAACGCGTAGACATTCAGGACCGCAGAAGTCGGCGCGGTTGGCGAGAGCGAAATTGCATTCACGAACAGTCGCCCCTCGCTCAGGCGAACGAGTCCGCCCGACTTTTGACCGATTCCGTCATCAGGATCGGCGTCAGGGTGACGCAGCGATGCGACGAATGAGGGCGACGAGCCATTCGCTCGAAACTCGGCAGTGGAATAGATATATGCCGCCCCAGTATCTTGTTGATCAAAGGGTTGCTCGGGATCGAGTCCATCCAGTGGTGAGCCCACTGCTAAAACATCGTTGTCCAGCGCAATCGAGGCACCGAATAAGTGCGATCCGTTATTCGTCAGCGTTGCATCGACCGAGGTGTCCCCATCGCTCAGATCGTACAGGTACACCGCTCCCGAGTCGGCACCTGCGGTGTCGTCATTTCGCACCCCGACCACTAGCACGCCATCCTGCATCGCGATGTTTTCGCCAAACCGGTCGCTCGCCGATGGCGTAGGGTTGACGATCGTGATTGGCGAGGGTGTCGGTCCACTAGCAAGGTCGTAGAGGTAGACGACTCCTGAATCCGACGCCCCCGTTGAATCACGCGATGCCCCAACGGCAACCGTCGATCCATCAATCGCCAACGATTGTCCGAAGTAATCTCCTGGAGAGCCTGGGTTCTTCAGCGTCGCGACTAGCTCTCCGTCCGCATTGTTGTCGTAAACATAGACTTCTCCCACCGAGTTGAATCCATCGATATTCGTCAATGGCGCCGACACGACCCGGTATTGTGCATTGACTGCCACGACATCGCCAAAAGCCGAGTTCGTTTGTGGACCGATGGCATCAGGATAGTACGATTGAGATAAGCCAAAGTCACCGGCCAACAGTTGCCTCGGTTCCAGCTTTTCATGCCGAAGTCGAGGACCACATCCTTGAGCAATTGTCTTCCGTTTGGCGGCTAGGCGACGCGGTGATTTCCTGCTGGCAGGCTGCAGTCTGGATGATCGCATGACTTTCCTTTACGGTGACAATGACGGCATTAGATCGCGATTAGGGGCCATCCTAGAGGGATGCAAGGCAGAAATCAATCTTGCTGTATGGGAGAATTCGAGGAATTGAGGAGGCTGATCCTATTTGCGTGAAACCAACCACGCTCTGGCGAGTCCTCATTCCGCTTCGCGGCACCCTAAATAATGAAAACGGCGGTTAGTGTATAATTTACGATGGCTGACGTGTGAGTTGGGTCGCAGATCGTGCTCCACTGGCGTCTAGAGCCCGTTGGCGAGTCT